>JAOTYQ010000254.1 GCA_029861725.1 Acidimicrobiia bacterium
CGGGAGGAGCGCGACCTCCAGCTCCGGCACCAGAGCCGGGGGAACGAGTTGCGAGTCGTCCGTCACTCCGCCGAGCTGCGGCGCCAGTCCGACGCCCTGCGCAGAGCCAACGCCGACCTCGCAGCCTCGGTCGCCGAGCTCCGCCAGCTCCATGATCACGTACTCGAGATGAGTGTCCGCGACGCGCTGACCGGGTTGTACAACCGGCGTCAAGGCGACGTTGCCCGCGCTCACCGGTCGCCGGCTGGCATCGATGGCTCTGTCGAGCCAGGCTGGCCACCGACACAGGAGGATGCCCGTGGGCTTCGACATGACGACCGCGTTCCGCTCCGATCTCCCAGCGCCGTCCGGTGCCTGGGCGGCCCCGCCCCGCTTCAGCTTCGTCGGCGGCCACAACGACGGCGACAGCATCCCGTTCACGGGGCTGGCCGAGGCTGCGGTCACCGCCATCCGGCGCGACGGTCGCCGCCTCGCCACCTACAACCTGGGGGGCTCACCGCTCGGCCACCAGCCGCTGCGGGACTTCATCGCCGGCTCGTTGAGCACCCGGGCCGGCCTGAACTGCGACCTCGACGAGATCCTGGTCGTGTCGGGATCACTCCAAGCGCTCGACCTCGTGAACGCGGCGATGCTGACTCCCGGTGACGTCGTCCTGATCGAGGAGGCGACCTACGGCGGGATGCTCAGCCGGCTGGAGGCGGCCGGTGTCGAACCGATCGGGATCGCCCTCGACGATCACGGCCTGCGGATCGATCATCTCGACTCGGTGCTCGACGACCTGGCTGCCCGCTCGATCAAGCCTCGCTACCTGTACACAATCCCAACCGTTCAGAATCCGACCGGCACGGTCCTACCGCGAGAGCGCCGCCAGCAGCTGCTCGATCTCGCCCGCCGCTACGAGCTGCCGATCTTCGAGGACGACTGCTACGCCGACCTGACCTGGGGATGTGACCGGCCGCCATCGATCCGGTCCCTCGACGACGCCAGCGGTCAGGTGATCTACTGCGGTTCGTTCTCCAAGACGATCGGTCCCGCGCTGCGGGTCGGCTATCTCGTGGCCGATCCGCCGGTGATTCGCCAGCTCCTCGCCCTCAAGACCGATGCCGGCACCGGGGCGATCGAACAACTCGCGCTCGCCGAGTACGCCCCGTCGCACTTCGACGCCCACGTCGACGCGCTGATGGCTGCCCTGCAGGCCAAGTGCGATGCGATGATCGATGCGCTCCGGACCGAATTCGGTTCGTCCGTCGACGTCCGGGCCCCGGAAGGCGGGATCTACGTATGGGTCACGTTCCCGGAGGGAATCGACACGACCTCCCTGGTCCCAGCGGCCGCCGCGGCCGGCGTCGAGTACAACCCGGGTGCTGCGTGGTCCGTCGACGACGACTACGGCGCGCGCCGCCTCCGACTCTGCTTCGGGCACCTCGACCTCGACACGATCCGAGCCGGGGTGGCGGCGCTGGCCGAGGTGTTCCGGGCCGAGACCGACCTCCCGATCGGCACCAGCCAGTAACGGCGCGGGTGCCGGCGCCGTCGGGGCTGCACCTCCTCGGCCGGTACGGGATCGACTGCCGAACGTTCCCGGCGAATCTGGTGCTCCACTAGGGTTGCGCGGGTCCGAGAACCCGGCGAGGAGACGATCCCATGCCCGCACCCGACCAGCGACCCCACACCGGCCGGTGGTTCGAGGACCTGACCCCCGGTCTGGTCATCCACCATGCGATCCGTCGCACGATCACCGAGGCCGACAACGTGATGTTCACGTCGATGACGATGAACCCGGCATGGCTCCATCTCGACTTCGACTACGGCGAGAACGAGACGGAGTTCGGCCGGCCGATCGTGAACTCGATGCTGACCGCAGCGATCGTGGTCGGGATCAGCGTGCACGAGACGACGCTCGGCACCACGGTCGCCAACCTCGGCTTCTCCGAGATGGTCTTCCCGGCGCCGATGTTCCACGGCGACACCCTCCGAGTGGAGTCCGAGGTCCTCGAGGCGAGACCTTCGGGCTCACGGCCGACGCAGGGCATCGTGACCTTCGAGCACCGCGGCTTCAACCAGGACGACGCTCTCACCTGCCGTTGCGTCCGCAACGCGCTGATGCACCGCCGACCGGACGGGTGAGGTCAGGAACGGGCGCTGAGCCCGGCCGCCTGGATGCCGGCCAGGGCGGCCGCTTCGTCGTTGTCGGAGCTGTCGCCCGACACCCCGACAGCGCCGATCGCGTTCCCGCCATCATCGACGATGATCACCCCGCCGGGAACCGGCACGAGCGACCCGCCGACCGTGCCGATGAGGCCGGCGATGAAGTGGGGTCGCTCGACGGCCATATCGCCCAGGGTCCGGGAGCTGACACCGATCGAGATGGCGCCGTGGGCCTTGCCGAAGGCGACCTCGAACCGTCGGTTGGCGACCCCGTCCTCCCGTTCGAAGGCCTTCAGGTGACCGCCGGCGTCGAGCACCGCCACGCAGAGCGGGTTCATCTCCAGCTCCTGACCGTAGGCCAACGTGGCCGAGACCACAGCTCGCGCCTGTTCGAGCGTGATGTTCACTTCTCTGTCCTCCGTTCGCCGACGGGCAACGGTGATGGGAGAGGCCCCCGGCGACCGTCCCATCCTGCCCCACGATGTCTGGCCCCGATTCCATCACATGGGACCGAAGGCGAACAACGTGCCGGCAACGAGGCCGATGGCTGAGCCCGAACCCGAGCCCGAACCCCCGGTGCTGTTGGACCCGGACGTCGAGGTTCCCGCCGGGATCGCGACCGAGCGGTTCGAGCTCCGGCCCCTCGGACCGGAGCACAACGCCGCCGATCACGAGGCCTGGTCGAGCAGCATCGACCACATCCGGGCAACGCCCGGCTTCGGGCCCGCGCACTCGTGGCCGGTCGAGGGGATGGACCTCGACCAGAACCGTCGCGATCTGGAGATGCACCGTCGGCACTTCGACGAGCGCCGGGGCTTCACCTACACCGTGCTCGACGCAGAGGACTCCGACCGGGTACTCGGCTGCGTGTACCTCTACGCCGACCCGACCGGCGACCATCCGGTCGAGGTCCGCTCCTGGGTGAGCGCCCGGGTGGCGGACCTCGACGCCGAGCTGCGGCGCACGGTGGCCGCCTGGCTGCGGTCGTCGTGGCCCTTCGAGTCGTTCCGCTACGCCGGCCTGGACCCCGATGGACGGTGACCGGCCGATCGAGAGCCGGTCGGATGCTCGGGCGCTGCGATCGGTGGCCGTGCAGTTCTTCGTCAACGGGGTGGTGTTCTCGTCGTTCATTCCCCGGCTGCCCGAGATACGGACCGAGATAGGCGTGAGCCTCGGTGGCCTCGGTCTGCTGCTCACCCTCGGTTCGCTCGGCGGGCTCGTCGGAAGTGCGCTGTGCGGCCGGCTGATCGAGCGCTTCGGCAGCCGGACGGTGCTGGTGCTGGCGGCGGCCGGCATGGTCGTCACCCTTCCGGTGATCGGCTTCGCCTCGGCCCCCGGCGTCTTCCTCGCCGCCCTCCTGCTGCTCCAGATGTTCGACGTGCTCACCGACGTCTCGATGAACCTCCAGGGCTCCTGGCTCAGCCGCAGGCGGCACACGCCGGTGATCAACCGGCTCCACGGGCTGTGGAGCGTCGGCACCGTGGCCGGCGGTGCGCTGGCCACCGTAGCCGCCGGTGCCGTCTCGCTGCGTGCACACCTGAGCGTGGTTGCGCTGGTCCTGGTCGTCGCCGTTGCTGCGTTGGCGCCGGGTTTGGTTGCCGGCGACCTCGGCTCCGACGAGCCAACCCCGGCCACCGAACGGGCGCCTTTGGTCCGGGCTGGGTTCTTCGCTGCGCTGGCGTTGATGGCGGCCGCAGTCGAGATCGTGCCCTCGGACTGGGCCGCACTGCGACTGGCGGAGGACTTCGACCTCGAACCGAGCCGGGCCGGGCTCGGGTTCGTCGCGTTCACGATGGGTATGGTCGCCGGGCGCTTCGGGGGCGACGCAGCAACCGTCCGGCTGGGCCCCCGGACGGTCCTGCGGGCGGCCGCCGCCACGAGCGCGCTCGGCGGCGTCCTGGCCACCCTCGTGCCCTGGGCCACCGTTTCGATCGTCGGTTTCGCCGTCGCCGGGCTCGGGGCGTCGGTTGTCTTCCCCGGTCTCTACGACCGTGCCGCCCGCGAGCCGGGACGACCGGGAGCGATGCTGGGCGCCCTGACCGCGGGGATCAGGGTCGGGCTCCTCGCCCTGCCGGTGACCGTCGGCACACTGGCCGGGACCGCAGCGTTGTCGGTCGGCGGGGCGATGGCCGTGGTGATCGTCCCTGCGGCGGTCGGGCTGCTCGTGCTGGCCAACAGCTCGGGGCGCGCCGACCCGGCCGGGGGAGCAACCGTCGCGGTCAGCGAGAGCGGGGAACGTCTTTGAACGGCATGTCCCGGTCGACCTGGATGTCCTTGGGCAGACCGAGCCCCCGCTCGCCGATGATGTTCCGCTGGATCTCGTCGGTGCCGCCGGCGATCGACGACGACGGCTGGCTGAGAACCATGTCGGTGACTTGACCGTTGTGGGGTGCGTCGTCACCGGCCAGCATCCCCTCGGGCCCGAGCACCCGCGGGGCAAGGTCGCGGGCGTGCCGAGCGATGATCGAGCCGTTGAGCTTGGCCAGGTTGGCGTAGGGTCCGGGTTGCTGGCCGGCCTTCGCCTCCGCCCGGGCTCGTTGGGCCGACCAGTTGGCCGTCTGGCCCAGCGCCTTGAGTTGAGCGAGCTCCTGGCGAACCAGAGGGTCGCGGTCGTTGCCCCACTCGGCTGCGAGCCCGGCGATCTCGGTCGACGACCGGAACGCCCGGTTCCCGATCCCGGAGGCGACCGGCTTGGCCACCACGTCGCCGGCCCGGCGATCGAGCATGCCCGCCCGTTCGCCGGGGGAGCCGAGCACGAGCCCGGGCACCCGGGCTGACAGGCCGGCCCGCTCGAACGCCAGCGTGGCCACCGCCGACGCCCAGCCGTCACCCTCGCCACCGATCAGGTTCTCGTGTGGGACCCGGGCGTCGTTGAAGAAGACCTCGTTGAAGTGGGCGGCGCCGTTCATCTGCTTCAGGGGGCGGATCTCGATGCCGGGCTGGTCGACGTCGATGATGAAGTAGCCGAGCCCCCGGTGCTTGGGGACGTCCCAGTTGGTCCGGGCCACGAGCATGCCACGGTCGGCGTTGCGGGCGTCCGACGTCCAGACCTTCTGCCCGTTGACGATCCATTCGTCGCCGTCCCGTACCGCCGTGGTGCGGAGACCGGCCAGATCCGATCCGGCCTCCGGCTCGCTGAAGAACTGGCACCAGGCCTCGGTCCCGTCGGCAAGCGGCGGCAGGAAGCGGCGTCGCTGGTCGTCGCTTCCGTTCTGGATCACAACCGGTCCGCCCATCACCTGACCGAGGCTGAACGGCGAGCCCAGGGCCCCGACGTCGACCAGCTCGGCCGTCACCGCCCGCGCCTCGGTGTCGGTCAGCCCCCTCCCACCGAACCCTTCGGGCCAGGTCGGAAACTGCCACCCGGCGTCGGCCAGACGGGACCACCACTCCCGCACCGACAATCCGGGATCCCAGTTCGTCGCCAGCCAAGCCCGCATCTCGGCCCGCAGATCATCGATCGTTGCCATGCCCAGAACGTAGCGGCCGCCCGCTGGGGCCTTCGAGTCGACCCGGGTCGGCTCAGGCGTCGTCGGCTTCTCCGGGGGAGCTGTGGGCGAGGGGAGCAGCGCCGACACCGGTCTCCCGGAAAGCGGCAGCGGCCCGGTCGTTGTCCATGATCTTGTCGAGGATCGCCTTGCCGGCCCGCTCGAAGTACTCACGGTTCTGCCGCACGAACGTGTTCGAGGCTCGCATCGGGCCGAGGGCACCGTTCACTTCCGGGATCACATGGCGGGCGACGAGGTCCCAACTGCGGCGGGTCGCCTCGGGGTTGGCCCAGTCGTTGACGAAACCCATCACCACGCCGAACCCGCCGGTCACCTCGTACATGTCGTGGATCCGCTCGACGAGCTCGTCGGGGGTACCGATCACTCCAGCCGATGCGTCGCCCTCCGAGTAGAACTCGATCGCCTCGGCGGTCGATCCGAGGGCCGGTAGCCCGGGCCGCATGAGCGTGCCGACGTTGTACTCGTTGTGCCACTCCAGCAGGCCGTGCTCGACCTCGCGCCTCGCCTGGTCCTTGGTCGGCGCGAGGTGGAAGTTGAACATCACCCGCCACTCGTTCCGGTCGACGACCTGGCCGTGCTCGGCCGCCGCCTCTTCGGCGAAGCTCCACTGCAAGGGCAACGACGCGAGGCCCTCCGTCGACATCGAGCCGATCGACAGCACCCCCATCCCGTACTTCCCGGCCAGCGTCATGCCCGACGGGCTGACCATCGACGCTGCCGCCATCGGGATCTCGGCCTGGTACGGGAGGATCTGCAGCGCGGCGTCGTTGAGCGTGAACCACTCGCACTCGTAGGAGAACCGCTGCTCACCGGCCAGGAGCCGCTTGATCACCCCGATCGCCTCGTCCTGACGATCCCGGATGACGAGCGGATCGACGCCCAGCGTGTGAGCGTCGGATGGGAGGGCGCCGGGGCCGGTTCCGAAGAGGGCGCGGCCGAAGCTCATGTGGTCGAGCTGGACGATTCTCTGGGCGACGTTGAACGGATGGTGGTAGGGGAGCGAGACCACCCCGGTGCCCAGCTTGATCCGCTCGGTCCGCATCGCCGCCGCGGCGAGGAACATCTCGGGAGACGCGATCATCTCCCACCCGGTGGAGTGGTGCTCACCGCACCAGAACTCGTCGAACCCGACCTTGTCGAGCAGCTCGACCAGCTCGAGATCCCGCTGGATCTGCAAGGTCGGGCTCTCGCCCATCGGGTGGTGGGGAGCCAGGAACGCGCCGAATCGAAGTCTCACCCCCTCGAGGGTAGAACCAGATGCGGACTTGAGCCCAGCCGGCCAACGGGCCGATGCCCGGCCTGCTACCGATCGCGCAGCCGACGTCAGCCGGAGCTCGGCGGTGTTCCCGCTTCATCCCGGCGCCGGCGGATCGACGCTCAGGATCGCGAACAACATCGTGGCGAAGGCCGTCGTCGGCCAGCGGGTCAAGACCCCGGGCGAGGGGCCTCTCCGGCGTCACTCTGCGTCGCCAGGCCTTCGACCACCTCGGCGCTGTCGAGCTTCGTGAGCGTGGTCGGCGGGAGGAGCAGCTTCCTGTCACGGCCGCCACCGCCGACGATCACCCGCTCGCACTCCATCACTCGGGCGTCGATCCAGACCGGCAGCTTCGTGCTGGCCCCGAACGGCGTGACACCGCCGATCTCCATCGATGTCAGCCGGACCGTCTCGTCGGCCGAGGCGAACGACGCTTTGCGGACGCCGAGACGCTTGCGGACGGTGTGGTTGATGTCGAGCCGGCTGTCGGCGAGCACGACGCACATCACGTGCACCGGAGGCTTCGACTTGCCGATCACGACGATGGCGTTGGCCGACTCGTCGAGACCGAAGCCGTAGGCGTCGCAGAACGCCGCTGTGTCGGCGAGGTCGGGCTCGCAGGCGACGATCTCGTAGGCGACGCCGAGGGAGTCCACGTGCTCGATGACCGGATCGCTCATGGCCGCCAACGGTAGCGGCCGGCCGGCGAGCTGTGAGCGGCGACGGCGTGGCGAGTAGGGTCCGGACGTGGAGCCCGATGACCTGGTTGCGTTGATCGCCCACGCCGAGACCGCCGACGATCTGACCCGGATCGAGCTGGTCGACCGGCTCCGGGCCGAGGAGGGCCTGGGCGACCTGGCGGGCGAGCCCGCCCTGCGGGCCGCTCGGCTGCTGGCCGACTCCGGCGCCCCGACCGATCTGCCCGACGCGTCTCGCCTCGCCGAACGGGCTCACACCGCAGGGGTGGAGGGAGCTGGCTCGCTCTACGCCGGCTGCGCCGACAAGATCGCCCTGCTCAGCGGCCGGCCCCAGCCCTACGGGACGGTGATGGTCGAGCACCAGGGCGAGGTCGTGCAGCCGCCAGTCGATCCGACGGTGACCGACGAGCAGCGCCAGGCGCTCGGCGTGCCGCCACTCCACGAGCTCGAGGATC
>JAOTYQ010000886.1 GCA_029861725.1 Acidimicrobiia bacterium
GCAGCACCCCGAGCACACCGGCTTCGGCACAGCTGGGAGCCAACTCAGGTGGCGGGGGCTCCCGTAGGAGGTCGCGATAGGTCGGGCCGTTGCGGGGATCGAACACGGTGACCTGGCCCTCGAACCGGAAGATCGAGCCGTGCACCACCGGGATGCCGAGCTTCACCGATGCGTCGTTCAACAGGTAGCGGCTCGGGAAGTTGTCGGCGCCGTCGACCACAACGTCGTAGCCGTCGAGGATGTCGATGATGTTGTCGGCACCGAGCCTGGTGTCGTAGGTGATCACCTCGAGGTCGGGGTTCATCGCGGTGAGCGTCGCTTTGGCCGAGTCGACCTTCCGCTCCCCCACCCGGTCCATGTTGTGGAGGATCTGCCTTTGCAGGTTCGACTCGTCGACGACGTCCATGTCGATGATGCCGATCGTGCCGACCCCGGCCGCCGCGAGGTACAGCGCGGCCGGCGAGCCGAGCCCCCCGGCGCCGAGGAGGAGCACCTTGGCCGCGAGCAACTTCTGCTGACCCTCCTCGCCGACCTCGGGAAGCAGGATGTGGCGGCTGTAGCGATTGCGCTGGTCGGCGGTGAGGGTCTGGGGCGTTACCCAGGACCGGCCCTCGTCCTTCCAACGGTTGAAGCCGCCGTCCATCGACGTGACGTCGGTGTAGCCGAGCTCGGTGAGCGTCTTCGCGGCGAACGCCGAGCGGACCCCGCCGGCGCACATGACGACGATCGGGGTCGACTTGTCGGAGATCCGGCTCTCGACCTGGGCCTCGAGGTTGCCGCGCACGATCTGGACCGAGTCGGGCACGACACCCTGCGCGACCTCGTCGGGCTCGCGGACGTCGAGAATCAGCGCGCCATCGGCCTGGGCCCGTTCGGCCCCCGCCGGATCGGTCTCGGTGATCTCGGCCTTGGTCGTGGCCAGGAGCTCTCTGAAGGTTGCCATGGGGTGACCTCGTTGCCTCAAGGTAGAGCGGGTCGGGCTGGCGTGAACCAGCCACCACCCGAAAGCTTATCGAAGTGGTCAACAATTGGTCCACGTCGGCCATTCCCGCAGGCGCGAACGGGATCGGGCCGACCGCTTCCTCGCCTCGTGAGATGACGGTTGGGGTCAGACGATCAGGGGGAGCACGTCGCTGATCGAGCCCCGGACGACCACGTCACCGAGCTCGTCCATCTCGGTCGGGCTCCCGTTGACGATGACGACTGCGGATCCGGTGCTCTTGGCGATCGGGACGGCGTTGGCGATCGGGTACACAGCCAGCGTCGAGCCGACGGCCAACAGCAGATCGCAGGCCTCGGCGGCCAGCTGGGCCCGGTGCAGGTCTTCGGCCACGAGGCTCTGGCCGAAGCTGATCGTCGCCGACTTGAGGATGCCGCTGCAGTCCGGGCACTCGGGGTCGTCCTCGCCGAGCCTGACCCGATCCAGCACCTTCTGCATCGGCACCAGGTAGGTGCAGCTCATGCAGCCGACCTCCCGGACCGTGCCGTGGACCTCGACCACCTTGTCCGGGTTGCTGCCGGCCAGCTGGTGGAGCCCGTCGACGTTCTGGGTGATCAGCAGATGCAGCTTGCGCCGGGCCTCGAGCTGCGTGAGCGTGAAGTGACCACGGTTCGGCTCGGCGGCCCAGATCGGGCTGTCGAGCCGGTTGCGCCAGGCCCGCCGTCTGACCTCGGGATCGGCGAGGTAGTTCTGGAGCGTTGCCTGCTTCTCGGCCTCGGGGTTCCTCGTCCAGACTCCTTGAGGGCCCCGGTAGTCGGGGATCCGGGAGTCGGTCGAGATGCCAGCGCCGGTCAGGACGACGATCCGCTCCGAGGCATCGACGAGCTCGGACGCCGCCTGCGTCGCTTCGCCCAGCGTTGCCAGCCGACCGTCGACCAGGCTGTCCGCGTCGGCGGCGTCGTCGGCGGCACCTTCGGCCCCGACTCCGGCTGAGGAGCGCTCGTCGGTCACGGTCGCGACGCTAGCGGGAACGGTGCGCCGCTGTCTCGCCGGCGATTGCCGACCGTGGAGATCCTTGACTCGGGCCAAGGACCCGGACACTGGTGCGGGCACGCGCTGCAGGTCGAAACATCGCGTCGTCAGGCGATCGTTGACGATCAGGGGCCTTCCGTACGAGGACACCGAGTTCTCCGGCCGGTCGGACTATCAGGCGTTCAT
>JAOTYQ010000255.1 GCA_029861725.1 Acidimicrobiia bacterium
CTCGCTCGAGTTGCCCCAGGAACGGGCCGTTGGCTCTGGCCAGGAGCTCGGGAGGCAGGTCGGCGGCCGCGACGTCTCGTGGCCGGTGGGTCAGCACGATCTGACGGACGACCCGCTCGAGCTCTCTGACGTTGTCCGGCCAGTCGTGTCGGCCCAGGGCCTGCAGCGCGTCGCTCCGCCACCGGGGCGGCTCCCGGCGACGGCCACAGTGATCACGCTCGTGGTGCCGGGCCGTGAGGGCCTCCACGATCGGGCCGATGTCGTTGGGGCGATCTCGCAGCGGAGGTACGACGACTCGGACCGCAGCGAGCGTGTTGACGAGCGGCAGGTTGGCCGACGACGGTTCGGTCGTCCCCCGTCGCAGCGTGGCCAGCAGCCTCGGCCCAGGTCCCTGGTGGGCGTCGAGGACCGCGGTGACCGTGGCAGCGGCAACCGGATCGAGCGCGTCGACATGACAGAGCACGATCGTGCCGCGCCGCTCGGTGAGCCGAGCTCGCAGCCCTTGCACCCACTCCGCGAGGCCATCAACAGCGACCATCTCACCGCGAATCACCTCGAGCGGCCCGTCTCCCCCGGCCAGTTCGTGGATGGCCTGCGCCAGCGCGAGCTTTCCCGTGCCCTGCTCGCCCTCGATCAGGCACGGCCCTGCATGCGACGCGACCATCGTCGCCATCTCGGTGACTCGACGCCAGGCCGGGCTGGTGCCGACCAGTCCGCCCGGCAGGACCTGCTGCTTCTGGCCGTCCGATGGCGGCGAGGCCGGATCGGTCACCGCGTCCGTTGCCCCGCACCTCGACAGGTCGATAACCGCGCCGAGCAACTCATCGGCCTCGTAGGCCGACTGGCAGTTGGCGACGAACGTGGCCCCGTCCCTGGTCGAGAACTGGAAGGTGTTTCGCCGATCGCGGGTCGCGGCCGACGACTGTTCCCACAGCGAGACGATGTCGACATCGCGGAGGATCCTCGTCGCCGATGCGGAGGCGATGACCATGTCCTCGCTGAGCGACAGCACCGGCCGACTCCGACCCCGGCTGACGGCCAGGAACCGTTCCAGCAGCGCCCGCTCGCGGACCGAGGCCCGCGAGTACAGCATCGCCTCGATGTCGCCGGCGGCCCGAACGACCAGCGGGAGCAGAAGAGCGTTGGTGTCCTCGAACCGGCAGGTGATGTCGATAACGCCCTCCAGTCGCCCGCTTATCGGGTGGCGGATCGGCGCTCCGGCACAGGTCAGGCCGAGGTACTGCGATGCGAAGTGCTCGGCGTCGCACACCTGGAACGGGCGACGGGTCTCGATCACGGTGCCGAGACCGTTGGTGCCGACGACGTCCTCCCGGAGGGAGAAACCGATGCTCGACCGGTTGTCGTCGAGGATCGTGGCCAGGGCCGATGTGTCGGCCCAGCGGTCGATGATCCACCCGTTGTAGTCGGTGAGGATGATCGAGTTGTTGGTCCCGCTCAGCTCGGCCGCCAACTTGTCGACCACCGGTCGAGCCGCCAGCTGCAGGCCGACGGCCCGGTGCTCGTTCGACTCGAACGGCGGATCGAGGTGGTCCGGGGCGAGCTCGGCCACCCTGCTGCGCCGCCAGGAACCGAGGATCTCGTTGCGGATCGGGGTCGGCGGCGGTCGAGTCGGCGAACCCGATCCCTCGCTGATGAACGCCTCCCGAGCCAGGCGGAGTCGACGCTGGGCGTCTCGGTCTCGGACCAGGGCCGCGCCGTACCGGGCCACGGTCGCCGGCGAGTCGACCAACCCCGCGCCAGCGGCTGTCTCGCGTCGTGTGTCGGCCATGCCGCACGGCCCCCTTGATTTCCCCTTACCGCAATTCTCCCATGCGGCCCCGTGATCGTCGATGTCCGATTTTCGGACACCGAGGCGCGGTCGGCCGGTGCGTTGCGCAATGCGACGGCGAAGGCCGATTATGGAACAGCGATCGGTGCCTCGCCGCTCTCACTATTGGTGACGAAGGGGAGGTTCCACGATGGCAACCGTTGAACGCATGTGGGCACTGGATGCCCCGACATTCACCATGGACAGCTCGCTGCTGATGGTCGGATCCCTCGGCGACATCACCGTCCGAGTCACTAGCTTCCTCGTTCAGCACGCCAAGGGCCTGGTGCTGTTCGACACCCAACTCGACCCGGCCTCCTACGACGAAGACCCAGCCTCGGTGTTCGGCGAGGGGCTCCAGGCGGTCATCAACCTGGATTCCAATCCCGACCAGCGGGTGGACCGCCAGATCGAGGCCTTGGGGTTCCGGACCACCGACGTCACCCACGTGGTCATCTCCCATCTCCATTTCGACCACTCGGGGTGCGCCCGGCTGTTTCCCGAGGCGACGTTCTACTGCGGCCTCGGGGAGATCCGCCACGCCTACTGGCCGGAGCCGGCCGGGGCGGGATTCTTCCGGCTGGAAGATCTGCTCCCGATGCGAAACTTCAAGTGGACCGAGCTCTACGAGGACCACGACCTGTTCGGCGACAGCAGCCTGACCCTGCTCCACACGCCGGGGCACACCCCTGGTGAGCTGAGCATGCTGGTCCGCCTCCCCGACCGGAACATGATCGTGACCGGCGACACCGCCCACCTGGCCCAAGGCTTCGACGCGCTCATTCCCATGCCGTTCAGTGTCAACACCGAGCTGTCGATCCGGTCGATGCGCAAGCTCCACCGGCTGGCGGTCGAGAACGACGCGTTCGTGTGGGTATCGCACGAGCCCGATCACTACGACCAGATGAACTCGCCCGCCGTGTTCGGAGAGCCGGCGTGACCGTCCGGGTCGACTACCGCTGCCGGCGCTGCGGCCTGGTGGTCGAGCTGCAGGTCGAGACTCCACCAACCGCCACCCGCTGCGGCGACTGCGGCGGGACGGCCAAGCGGCAATGGACCAGCTTCGGGATCGGTCGAACCGAGCGCTCCGGTTCGGGCGTTGCGGCGCAGCCAACCGCGGCACGGCCGAGGGATCAGCGAGACGGCGAGCTGTGTCGCACGAACCCGGGCATTCCCGGGCTGTGCCTGCTTGGCGAGAGCGCAGGGCGATCGTTGGTGGCGCGTGCCACCAACGACGGACGGTCGCTCGAGCGCGAGCAGCATCGGCAGACCGCCCACCTGAGCGAGACCGGACGCCACGGAACCGTCGTCTCGGACCACGGGCACTGCCACGGCGGAGCGAGCCCGGCCGCCGGGACACCGGAGACCACCAGCCGAGGGCCACGAGAGATCTTCTAGTCACGACCACGACCACGACCCACCTACTCAACTGGAGACTGCCATGGCGAACGAATCCGTCGACGACCTCGATGTACTGGTGGTGGGGGCCGGGTTCTCCGGCGTGTACCAGCTGTACCGGCTGCGAGACCTCGGCTTCACGGTCCACCTGGTCGAGGCCGGCTCCGGCCTGGGCGGGATCTGGCACTGGAACTGCTACCCGGGGGCCAGGACCGACACCCATGCCAACATCTACCAGTTCACCCGGGAGGATCTCACCAACGGGTGGAACTGGTCGGAGCTGTTCCCCTCCTGGTCGGAGATGCGAGCCTACTTCGACTACGTCGACGAGAAGCTCGAGCTGAGCAAGGACATCAGCTTCAACACCCGGGTCCTTGCTGCCGAGTTCGACGAGTCAGCCAACAAGTGGACCGTCAGCTGCGACGACGGCTCGACGATCCGCACCTCCTTCCTCGACATCAACACCGGGTTCGGGTCGAAGCCCTACATCCCCGACCTCGAAGGCCTCGACTCGTTCGAGGGACGCTGCCATCACACCGCGCTGTGGCCCCAGGAGGGCCTGAGCTTGGCCGGCCAGCGAGTCGGCGTCATCGGCACCGGGGCCAGCGGGGTTCAGGTCTCACAGGAGGCGTCGCTCGACGCCGCCCACCTCACGGTGTTCCAGCGCACCCCGAACCTGGCGCTTCCGATGCAGCAGAAGCGGCTCACCGTCGAGGACAACGACGCCATGCGGGCCGAGTACCCGGAGGTCTTCCCGGCCCGGGGCGAGACCTTCGCCGGCTTCGACTTCGACTTCGTGGACAAGAACGCCACCGAAGTCTCGGCCGAGGAGCGAAACGCAACGTACGAGCGGCTCTGGCAAGCCGGCGGCTTCCGTTTCTGGCTGGCGACCTTCCAGGACACATTGTTCGAGGACGAAGCCAACCGCTACGCCTACGACTTCTGGCGGGACAAGGTCCGGGCCCGGATCAACGACCCAGCACTGGCCGAGAAGCTGGCCCCGACCGAGCCACCTCATCCGTTCGGGGTCAAGCGGCCGTCGCTCGAGCAGTGGTACTACGACATGTTCAACAACGACAACGTCAGCCTCGTCGATCTCAACGGCACGCCGATCGAGCGGATCACGGCGAAAGGGGTTCAGACCTCGGCCGGCGAACACGAGCTCGACATCCTCGTGCTCGCTACCGGCTTCGATGCAGTAACGGGCGGGCTGACCAGCATCGACATCCGCAGCACCGACGGCAAGACCTTCGGCGAAGTCTGGGCCGACGGCGTCAGAACGCAGTTGGGTGTCGCCACGGCCGGCTTCCCGAACCTGCTGTTCGGCTACGGGCCACAGTCCCCCTGCGGCTTCTGCAACGGACCGACCAGCGCCGAGTACCAGGGCGAGCTGGTCGTCCAGACGCTGGTCCATCTCCGGGACAACGGCCTCGCCCGGATCGAGGCCACCACCGAAGCCGAGGAGGAGTGGCGAACCCTGATCGCCGACTTCTGGGATACCACCCTCTTCCCCCGGGCCCAGTCGTGGTACACGGGCGTCAACATCCCCGGCAAGCACGTCGAGAGCCTGAACTTCCCGCTCGGTCTCCCGACCTACAGGGAGAAGTATCAGGAGAGTGCCGACAACGGCTACGCCGGATTCGTGCTCACCTAACTCAGCGTGGTTGCTGCTCCGGTTCGCAAGGATTCGCTCTCGATACGAGCCCGGCGTCCTCGTTGCGGCCTCGGGCTGCGCAGCTGGTCGGTTCGCTCACCCGCAGGACGCACACCTAGCATTTGGCTCTCATCCGCCCGGCGATCGCCGAGGTCAGCGGTTTCCTGAACTCGGTTGGTGTCCAACTCGATGACGGGGTGCCCGGCCGGCCGACACCCCCAAGGAGCTGATCACGATGAACTACCCGCTCGACGGCGTCAAGGTCCTCGACTTCTCCCGGGTGCTGGCCGGCCCGTTCGTCGGCCGTATGCTCGCTGATCTGGGGGCCGACGTGGTCAAGGTCGAGCCTCCCGAAGGGGACATGACCCGCAACATCGGACGCAAGGTCAACGACCTGTCCGGATACTTCACCCAGCAGAACGTCGGCAAGCGGTCGATCTGTGTTGATCTGACCAAGCAGGGCGCGTCCGAGCTGATGGTCGATCTGGCCGCTCGGGCCGATGTCGTCGTCGAGAACTTCCGCCCCGGCATCATGTCGAGCTTCGGCCTGGGTTGGGAGGAGCTCTCTGCCGTCAACCCCCGGCTGGTGATGCTGTCGATCTCGGGCTTCGGTCAAGACGGACCCGAACGCGACCGGGCTTCCTACGCTCCCATCATCCACGGTGAGGTGGGCTTGCTGGAGCGCCAGCAGTTCGTCGCCGGGGCTGACCAGCCCCGTGACTTCGCTCTCTCGATCGCCGACACCTACACCGGCTTGCACGGCATGGTTGCGCTCCTGGCCGCCCTCGGCCACGCCCAGCGAACCGGCACCGGCCAGCACGTCGACATGGCCATGATCAACGCCATGTTCTTCACCGACGACTACGCCCACTTCGCCATCGACGGAGCCCGGATCGTCAGCGGCGGCGGGCAGGTCTTCGACGCCACGGGCGGCCCGATCATGCTCGCCGGGGACGAGAAGTGGTACTGGCGGGTGCTCAACACGAAGGCCGGCGTCGAAGACCCGACACCCGAGGGCGCCGACCTCGAAACAAAGATCGAGATGCGGCGCGACGCGATCAAGGCCTGGCTCACCTCGTTCCCCGACCGGGAGTCGCTCATCAACAAGCTCGACGAGGTCAACCTGGCCTGGGGAAACGTGTTCGATCACCGGGAGGTGTTCGACCGGCAGGGATCGGTCGAGTCCCGGGCCGTCCTGACGACCGTCGACGACCGGGCGGGCGGTCGGCGTCGGGTGACCAACACCCCGTACCGCTTCTCGGCCGCCGAGGCCGGTGTGCGGGGCCCTGCCCCCTACCGTGGCGAGCACAACTACGAGGCCGTCCTCGACTGGCTCGGCGACGAGGCCAGTGACCTCGAATCGCTCCACGAAGAGGGCGTCCTCATCCACGACGACGCCCATCGCTCGATCGACGACTGACGACTCGACCGGTGTGAACGGCTCACTCAGCGGTGGTGAGCGACAGCTCCTGGCAGGTCGAGCTCGGCATGACGCCAACACCGCACCCACCTGTGGGGACCAGCGTCGACTAGATCTTGGGGCTCATCGCAGCCGTCCGCTAAGAACCCGCATCGAGGCCCGAACCGGCAGCCGGACGGGAAATCGACCGGTAGGGGAACGCGACCCGGAATCGATCGGAGGTCCTCGGCGGCAACGCCAGGGCGGGGAATAGCCGACAGCAGGCCTGACGTGTACGGGTGCTTGGGCCGCTCGAGCGCTTCGTCGACGCTGCACTGCTCGATGATCTGGCCGGCATACATGGTGAGCACCCGATCGCACGTCTCGGCCACCACGCCGATGTCGTGGGTGATGAGTAGCACGGCGGTCCCGTGGTCCTCGCTCAGCTTGACGATCAGGTCGAGGACCTGAGCCTGGATCGTCACGTCGAGCGCTGTCGTCGGCTCGTCGGCCACCAGCAGCTTCGGTTCGCACACCAGGGCCATGGCGATCATGGCTCGCTGGCGCATGCCGCCGGACAGCTGATGGGGGTACTCGCTGTAGCGTCGCTTCGGCTCGGGGATGCCGACCTCCTGAAGCAGCTGGATCGACCGCTCCTTGGCGTCGGCCCGACTGACGCCATGGTGCGCCCGGAACGTGGCCGAGATCTGCTGGCCCACGGTGAACACCGGATCGAGGGCCGTCATCGGCTCCTGGAAGATCATGGAGATCTGCTCACCCCGCATTCGCCGCAGCTCCTTCTTGGGCAGGCTCAAGATGTCGCGACCATCGAAGATGACGCTGCCCGCCACGTTCGCTGCCGGCGGCGTGAGCCCAAGCAGTGAAAGCCCGGTGAGCGACTTGCCGCTCCCACTCTCGCCGACCATGCCGACCCGCTCCCCGACCCCGATCGTGAAGTTCGACCCGCTGACGGCTTGGGCCACCCCTCGCGGGGTCTGGAACGAGATTGTGAGATCGCCCACGGCGAGCAGCTCGGTGTCGGCGGTCATGATCGAACCTGGGTCGCCGAGTCGGCGCCGGCCTCGGTCGGGTCCACGGCGGAGACCGGCGCATCAAGGCCTCGGGTGTCGAGCGGCATTCCCCCGAGGTGTCTGGTTGCCTTGGCGATCGCTCGTCGAACCCGCCGCTCGGTCCCGGCGACCGGGTCGAGGCTGTCGCGCAGTGAGTCGCCGAGGGCATTGATCGCCAGGACGGTCAGCGCGATCGCCAACCCGGGGGTGTAGAGCTGCACCGCCGGCGACACGGTGAGGAACTGCGACGAGCGGCTCAGCATCCCGCCCCAGCTCGGTGTCGGGGGTTGGGCTCCCAGACCGAGGAAGGACAGCGCGGCCTCGGCCAGGAACGCCACCGCCAGCAGCAGGGCGGCCTGTACGATGATCGGCTGAATTGCGTTGGGCATGATGTGACGCACGATGGTGCGCCACGGCGAGCTGCCGTATTGCTCGGCCGCTTCGACGTAGAGATGGTTCTTGGTGGCCAGGACTTGCCCTCGCATCAGCCGGGCGACGCTTGGCGAGAACGTCACGCCGACCGCGACCATGGCGTTGGTGAGCCCGGGGCCGAGGGCGGCGACGATGCCGATGGCGAGCACGATCGCTGGAAACCCCAGGATCGAATCGACGAGCCGCATGAGCACGTTGTCGACCACGCCGCTGAGGTACCCGGCGATCAGCCCGACCGGGACGCCCAGCACCAGGCTCACGGTCACTGCCAGG
>JAOTYQ010000256.1 GCA_029861725.1 Acidimicrobiia bacterium
CTACCCCGTTCCCGCCGGCTCACGGCCCCACGACGTCGCCCCTGCCGCCGACGGCGGCGTGTGGTACACGGCCCAGGGGTCTGGGGAGCTTGGCTGGCTCAACACTGTCACCGGCGAAACCAGCCACATCGCGCTCGGCCCAGGATCACGACCTCACGGCGTGATCGTCGACGACGACGGGACGCCATGGATCACCGACGGCGGGCTCAATGCCATCGTCGCCGTCGACCCCGACACGAACGAGGTCAACGTCTACCCGCTGCCCGCCGATCGGCCCAACGCCAATCTCAACACGGCAGCCTTCGACGCCGAGGGCCGGCTCTGGTTCACCGGCCAGCACGGCATCCATGCGGTCCTCGACCCCGATACTGGTGCGATCGACGTATTCGACTCGCCCCGAGGACGAGGCCCATACGGCATCGCCTCCACGCCGCGGGGTGAGATCTATTTCGCCTCCCTGGCCGGCAACTACATCGGCTCAGTTGATTCCGAGGGCGGGGTGACGGTCCTCGAACCGCCGACCCCGGAGCAGGGGGCGCGCCGCATCTGGTCGGACTCCGATGGCGTACTGTGGGTGAGCGAGTGGACCGCCGGCCAGCTCAGCCGGTACGAACCCTCGACCGGCGCCTGGACGACGTGGCCGCTGCCCGGCAGTGCTCCCTCCGCCTACGCCGTCTATGTCGACGACACCGACATCGTCTGGGTTACCGACTTCAGCGGAAACGCAATCCACCGCTTCGACCCCACAACCGAGATGTTCTTCACGTTCGCTCTCCCATCGAGCCCTGGCGACGTGCGCCAGCTCCTCGGCCGACCAGGCGAGGTCTGGGGAGCCGAATCGGCGGCCGACCAACTCGTCGTCATCCGCCGAGCTGAACTCTCCGACGATCAGTAACACCGGCGACGACGACCGATCCACGACACGGGCAACCGGCGCGCCACCGATGAGCGAGACAGTGCCAGGTCAACCACCGCAACGGCGCGTGGCCCGTTGCGGTTCTCGTCAGCCGGCGTGGATCGGGGTGACCTCGCCGGGCCGACCACGCCGAACCGGTCGATGAAGTCGGCCGTCATTGCGGCGGCCTCGGGCGATTCACTCCGGGAGTGAGTGTCCATGTCATAGACGTCGTGCAGCTTCTGCAGTGTCGCGGTTGTTGCCCGGGGCTGGGCGGGTCGGCCGCGACAGCCAGACGGCTCAGCCGGTGGCCGAGCGCCAGGAGGTGATGGCGTCGATGTGCTGGTCGACCGTGGTCAGCTCCGCCCCCATCGTGACGACGGTGGCGTGGGTGCCACCGGCGTCGCGCCAGCGGTCGAGGTCGGCAACCCATCGGTCGCTGCCGTTGGCGTAGGGCATGATCGCCTCGAACCCGAACTCGCTGGCGTCCTCCCGCCCCAGCTCCTCCATTCGGGCCTCGATGGCGGCCTTGGCATCGGCGGCAGCGTCGAGCTGGCGCCCCGAGAAGATGAACCCGTCTGCGATGCCGGCCGCCCGCTCGTACGCCGGCGGGGAGAAGCCGCCCATCCAGACCGGGATCTGGCGGCCCGGTGCCGGGTGCAGCCGGGCCCGCTCGACTCGGTGGTCGGCGTCGACGTGCTCGACGATCTCGCCGCTCCAGAGCTTGCGCAATAGCTCGATCTGGGTCGCCTGCCGGCCCCCGCGGCGGGTCCAGTAGTCGCCGACCTCGAGCGCGTCGTACTCGACCCAGTTCCACCCCACACCGACGCCCAGCCGCAGCCGACCGCCGGAGAAGAGGTCGACGTCGGCCGCCTGCTTGGCGACCAGGGCCGTCTGGCGCTGGGGGAGGATGATCACCCCGGTGACGAGCTCGATCCGCTCGGTGACGCCGGCCAGGTAGCCGAACATGACCAGCGGCTCGTGGAACGGGTCGTGCTCGGTGTACGGGCCTCCCAGCACCGGCTCCCGCCCCGAGTGCTCGGCCCCGAGCACGTGGTCGTAGGCGAGAAGGTGGTCGTAGCCCAGCTCCTCCGCCGCCTGGGCGAACGCCTTCACGGCGCCCGGGTCGCCACCGAGCTCGGTCTGGGGGTAAACGGCGCCGATCCTCACGGCGTGTGCTCCCCCAGGAACGCGGCCACCGCGCCCTTGGCCGCGTCGTGGTGCTCGCCCGGGATCCAGTCCTCGACGAGCGTGGCGTTCGGAGCGAGTCGGGCCAGCTCGCGAGAGCTCGACTCCGGGTGGTAGAGGTCCCGCCCGAGCAGGACGAGCAGCGGCGTCTGGACCGTTGGCACGAAGTCCTCGCCAACGTTGAACAGGAACTCGTCGCCGCCGTACATGTTCTCCCGGAACGACGCCCAGTCAGCCTCGGACACCTCGGCGTGCGACGGCCTGAGATCGACGGCCCAGTTGTCGAACATCTCATAGAATGCCTCGCGGTTGTCGTCGAGCCCGATCGTCTGGAACACGACGCCCGACGCCACCCGCGCTGGTGCCGCCTGGACGAGGCCCATGATGTAGGGCCCGCCGATGCACATCCCGGCCACGTGGAACCGGTCGACGCCGAGGTGGTCGAGGAGGGCGAGCTGGTCGTCGCGGTAGGTGTGCCAGCCGTCGGAGCCGGAGATGGGACCGCTCGACTTACCGGCGTTGCGCTGGTCCATGGCGATCACCCGGTAGTCGCCCGACAGGTGCTCGATCGGATTCCAGGGCGTGTTCTCCCAGAAGCCGATCGAGGACTGCATCCCCCCGGGGGCGATCAGCAGGACCGGGAATCCCGACCCCTGCTCCTCGTAGTACAGGCTGACGTCACCGCTCTCGAACGTTGGCATCGCGCCAGTTCAGCACACGACACGCGCCGTGGTCCGCTCCACGGGCGACGGCGGTCGGCTCCGCCGAGCCAATCCCAGCGACCCGTAGTAGCAACTCCCGTCGACAGCCCGCTCGACAGCTTGGGGGTGGCCCATCGTCGGCTCGCCACGATTCGCTGTCGAAGGCAGAGACTCAGTAACGGTGGTGCTGTTGGCGCTTGGAACCGCCCGTTGCCGGCATGGGAAGCTCGCCGACATGGATGCGACGCCCGGCCAGCAGAGCGCGCCGTACCGGTACGCCTCGGGTGAGCGGCTGCCGGTCGAGGTGCTCGTGTTCCAGGTCGACCCGACCCATGTCGACGAGTTCCTCGCCAACGACCACGAGGTCTGGACACTCGGCGAGGCCGAGACCGAAGGGTTCGACCGCATCCCGTTCCTCTCCAAGGAGGTCTGGCTCGACGACGCCCATCCTGGTCGCATCACGATCGTGTTCGTCTGGGAGTCGCTCGAGTCGTGGATGCGTGTCGGCGAGGCGGAGCACCAGGCCGCGCTCCAAGCAGCGTTCGACGAACGGTTTTCGTACCCACTGGAGCTGGTACGGGCGTACCACCAGGAGTCGGACTACGGCATCCATCGGTGGAGCCGATTCGAACGCACCGACTAAACGGCGACTACGACACCGAGCGGTGGCCCGACCTCGACCGGCAGGCCGATGTCATCGACCACCGCCCATCAGGGCCAGATTCATCGGTTAGGGCGAGCACGGCGTAGACAGGCCAGTCGAACCCTTCGTTGAGCCGATGGTCGAGCTCGTAGCCCACCACTACACTTCCGGGGTAGCCGCCGCTCCGCCGATGGGGCGACCACGAGAAACCGTCTCTGGGGGAACCATGCAATCACGGGGAAATCCGCCGCGTCCGTCTACGCGCACGCGTAGACGGGCAATTCCAGCGTTGCTGATCGCTACCGCACTCGTGCTCACTGCGGTAATCGCTTCGCCAGTTGATGCTGGGCACCGACGCAGCACACCGATCCGCGGGGCCGGTGAGTGGATCGACGTCCGGCTCGACATCGAGGATCCGACCGACGGTGCCCGCTACGTCGTGCGAGGCCGCACCGGGTCGGGGAAGACGAAAATTCGCCTCCAGGTCGCCGGAATCGAGGGCCAGCGCGGCCGGACCTTTGGAGTCCACGTGCATGTCGGCCCGTGCGTCGAGGGTGACGGAGCAGCGGCCGGGCCGCACTTCAACATCACCGGGGGCGACGTGGTGTCGCCCGAGACCGAGATCTGGCTCGGCGTCGAGATCGATCGCCGCGGCCGCGGCCGGTCCCGGTCCCGGGTCGAGTTCGAGATCAACGCCGACATCGCCAAGTCGATCGTGATCCATGAGCAGCCGACGGCTCCCGACGGGGCGGCCGGCGCTCGTCTCGCCTGCCTCCCGTTGCAGTTCGGCTGATCCACCTCCACCGAACAGCGGCCCTCGAGCTGGCAGCGGACCGAGCCGTAGCAGCACTCGCACGCCCGGGGTTCGAACCTGTGGATCGACGAGCCGGCCGTACGTCCCGCGGCGAACGTTGGGTGACACAGCGGATGCAACGGTCGCTGGAGCTCGTGGCCGGTGACGTCGCCGACGTTGTCAGCTGGGGCCGAACGTCTGCCGGCACGTATCGTTCCTCAGGTGACCCTGTGGCCATCCCCAACCATGACGACCATCGGGCGAGAGACGGTCGCGGCCTACGACTACGGACCTCCACCGGGCGGCTCCCAGGGTGACGTGGTCCTCCTCCACGGCATGGCCGATGTGGCCCGCAGCCTGGAGCCGCTCGCTGTCTCCCTGATCGACCGCTATCGAGTGGTGGTTTTCGATGCCCGGGGCCACGGCCGCTCCAGCCATCCCGGGGCGTACTCCGTGCTCCATTTCGTCGCCGACCTGGTCGGTGTGCTCGACGTGTTCGGCCTCGACCAGCCGATCCTCATCGGCCACAGCCTCGGCGGACACACGGTGGCCAACTACGCCGGCCTCTACCCCGACGCCGTCCGGGCCGCAGTGTTGCTCGAGGGGCTCGGTCCCCCGTCGGCCCCGGTCCCGGCCACGGCCGTAGCCCAGCTCGAACACGCCCGAGCCATGATCGAGGTGCTCCGGTCGTCGCCCCGCCACCGACCGCAGCCCCACGTCGAGGCGGCCGCCGCCCGCCTGACCGCCGCCCACACCCGGCTCGATCCCGACCGAGCCCTCATCCTGGCGGAGGAGGGCACCATCGCCGGGCCGGACGGCGGCAGGGTGTGGCGCCACGACGAGCGCACGTGGCACTGGATCGCCTCGGTCGACCACGCCGCCATCGAGCACCGCTGGGCCGCCATCACCGCCCCGGTCCTCGCCGTCAGCGGAGCCGAGGCATGGGAGACCTGGTGGGCCCGGCCCGGCGGCCCGGTGGCCGGCCGGGTCAGGATGACGAACGAGCAGTTCGCCGCCCGCATCGGCGTCTTCGGCGACATCGAGCACGTCGAGCTTGGCGAAGCCGGCCACATGGTCCACTTCGACCAGCCCGACCGAATCAACCAGCTCGTCGACGCCTTCCTCCGGCGCCGTGTCGAGACCGGCTGAGGGAGGACGCTGGCTTGGGAGTGCTCAGGAAGCTGGGGATACTGTGGAGCGAGAGGGGGCCGGCGACACGGTGCCCATCCGCCCAGTGCAGCCCGGCGTAGACCGGTAGGGAGTACCCCATGCAGCTCGAGATCACCGCCCTGCCCGAGGCTCCCCTGGGGGCCATGATCCGAGGGTGGGAGCCGTCGGAGCCCCTCGACGACGCCCACCGAGATGAGATCGTCGACGCCCTGTACCGCTACCGGGTGCTCGTGTTCCGGGATCAGCCCCAACCCACCGACGAGGAGCTGGTTCGTTTCGTGGCGCGCTTCGGCCAGCCGATCAAGGGCTCGGAGTGGTTCCGCAACGCCGGAGCCCTGCCCGAGATCTTGCCGGTCACCAACATCCGGGGTGGCGACGGCGTGCGGCTCGGGGTCGAGGGTGCCACCGATCTGGAGTGGCACGCCGACTACTCCTATGTCGCCACTCCCGGCAAGACCAGCTTCCTCAACGCCGTCGAGCTGCCGGCCGAGCCGCCTCGTACCTATTTCTGTGACATGTACCGCGCCTTCGAGACCCTCGAGCCCGAGTTGAAGGACCGGGTCCGGGGGCTGCGGGCCACCCACAGCATCGCCGACTACATGGCCGAGCCGGAACGTGGGTTCGCGGCCAAGGTGGCTCGTGACCGCGCCCAGGGAGTCGACCGGCCCGAGATCCCAGAGGCCGAGCACCCCGTGGTGGTCCGCCACCCCGACACCAATCACGAGATCCTCTACGTGTCGCGGGGCATTACCCGCCGGATCGTCGGTATGGACCGAGCCGAGAGCAGCGCCCTGCTCAAGCAGCTCCACCTCCACGCCACCCGCCCGGAGGTGGTCTACGCCCACGACTGGCAGGTGGGCGACCTCATCATGTTCGACACCCTCGGGACGATGCACCGCCGCGACTCCTGGGACCCGACCCAGCGTCGCCTGATGCGCCAGCTGAGCACCGCCTGCCGGGTCGAGGCGATCGCCTAGCGCTTCACCTCCGGGGTCGCCAGCTGGATCGCCGATTACACGCCGCTGAGGCGGATCCAGACCGGGTCGTGGTCGCTGCCGACGCCGGCGGCCGACGCAGAGAAGAACGGCCGTCGTTCGATCTCGGCGTGGGCCAGTTTTGGAGCCAGGGATGGCGACAACCAGATCTGGTCGAGGAGCTCGAACCGGTCGGCGGCTCGGGGAACCGACAGCCGGCTCGTCCACCGCGCCGACGGTGGGACGTCCTCCGGGTTCGTCGCCCGGGGCGGCGGCTGGCTCTCGACGACGGCGTCCAGGGCGTCGGTCAAGCCGAGTCCATCATCTCGGAGCGCCCGGAGGGCATCGGCCTCCGGGACGTCGTTCATGTCGCCCAGGACGATGTAGCGGGAATTGGGCCGGGTCTGGGCGTCCACCACGCGGGCGACCGTTTCCGCCTGCTGGGTCCGAAGAAGGGTGTTCTCGGCCTGGGCCGCCTCCTTGTCAGCGACGAAGAACGGCACGAACTTCGACTTGAGGTGGTTGATGAACAGGGTGAACAGCCGCCGCCGGCGGGTTCGGTTGAAGACGTCGACTTGAAGCAGGTCGCGGCCGAAGACCGGCTCGGACCGATCGGGGTGCTGCTCGAAGCGATGGCTGGTGATGTTGGCGACCGGGAACCGGGACAGCAGGCCGACGTCGATGAATCGGGGGTCGTTGCCCTCGATGACCACCTCATGGGGATAGGGGTTCGACAGGCAGGTGCGGTTGAACTCGCGCAGCACGTCGCGGTTCTCCACCTCTTGCACGGCCAACACATCGAGGTCCATGGCGTCGATGCGGCCGGCGATTGCCTTCTGCTGGGTGATCGACTTCCCGCTGAGGAGGCGGCCGTCTGCGTTGCGCTGCACCCGCACGATCGGTGTGGACGAGCTGGCCGGATCGACGATCGGGCCAGCGCCCCCTCCCTGGCCGACGAACTCCCACAGGTAGGTGGTGCGCACGTCGCGCTCCTCGGCCGGAAGCGCGCCGAGGTCGGCGCTGAAGTTGAAGCGGTCGAACAGGTTGTTCAGGTTGAAGGTCCCGACCGTGACGTCCATAGGGGCGGCTCCTCTCGGCGGCAGGGTGACGCGCTCAGGCAACCGTCACAGCCTCGACCCTAACCGTCACCGCAGCGCCACCGTTTCGAACCGCCTCCGAAAAGACCGCTGACGGCCGAGCGCGGAGAAGCTCGGCCGCCAGGGTTCGCAATCCGGCCAAGCGGATGCGATCAGCAGAGTGGTTCAGCCCGTCTGTTCGAACAGAACCACCCGGTTGGCTTGCAGAGCCGCCGGCGCGTCGCCCGCGGCGAACTGGTCAGTCTTGCCGTTCCCGACCACGGTGAGCGATGCGTCGCCGGCACCAGCGCCGACGAGGTAGGCGACGACCGCGTCGGCCCTCGCCTGGCTGAGTGCCAGGTTGTCGCCCTCGTCGCCCTGGGTGTCGGTCCAGCCGACGATCACCTGATCGTCGGCGTCCACTTCCCATTCCGGGATCAGCTTGGCGCCCGCATCGTCGTCGGCGTCCCTGGTCTCGATGGTCGTCACGCCTAGGAGACGTGGCCCGCCGTCCGAAGGTCGCGGGTTTTTCGTTGGCCGCGGGCGCCGGGCTCCGTGACCGGCAAGACTGAGCGGATGATGCCGACATGAGTGTGCACCTAGGACCTGCTCG
>JAOTYQ010000257.1 GCA_029861725.1 Acidimicrobiia bacterium
CCGAGGCGAGGGTCGCCCGGTGGGCGTCGGAACCGAGCAGGCTGAGCAGCGGACGGCCCGAGAGGTCGGCGGCGCTGCGGCCGACCATCGCCGCAAGCCCTTGGTTCACGTGCACGAGGCGGGCGATGCCGTTGGCCGGGTCTGTGACCGCGACCGCCACCCCGTCGACGACGCTCTCCTGGCTGACGACGAAGTCGACCGGAGCGGGCCCATCGATCACCAGCGGGGGCGCAAAGGCGTCGAGGAGCGCCTCACCTACCGGCGCCATACTGCGGTCTGTCACCCGTGTCGCTTTCCTGGCTCAGCCCGCCGGCCTCATCCGAGGAACCCGGCGTAACACTAGCCAACGGCCGCCTCGTCGACAGTTATGCCTGGAAATCCTCGGTACGGTTCTCGGGGTGTCGGAGACGTTCACCGTCGGCGAGCTCTGCCGGGCAGTGCAGAGCACCATCGAGGACACGTTTGCCGATGAGGTGTGGGTCACGGGCGCCATCTCCGGGCTGAGCCGATCGGCGAACGGACACGTCTATTTCGATCTCGTCGACCCCAACGACGACCTCGGGGCCGCGACCGAGCACGTCGTCCCGGTCGCCCTGTTCGCCTCCAGCCGCCACCGGGTCAACGCCATCCTCCGCCGGACCGGCAAGATCCGTATGCGCGACGGCGTCGAGATCAGGATCCGGGGCAAGGTCGCCTACTACCCGCCGCAGGGACGGATCCAGCTGGTGATGAGCCTGATCGATCCCGCCTACACGGTTGGTCAGATGGCGATGGCCCGCCAGCTGTTGCTCGACAAGCTGTCGGCCGAGGGTCTTCTCGACGCCAACCGAGCGCTCCCCCTGCCCGCCCCACCCCTCCGGATCGCCCTGGTGACGAGCTACGGGAGCGCAGCCCACGCCGATTTCGTCCACGAGCTCGATGTGAGCGGCCATCCGTTCGCGATCGAGCTGTTCGACTGCCGGGTGCAGGGCATCGATGCGGTACCGAGCCTGGTGGAGGGAATCCACCGGGCGGGTCGGGCCGACGTCGACGTCGTCGTCGTGATCCGGGGCGGAGGGGCCAAGACCGACCTGGCCGCCTTCGATCACGAGCGGGTGGCCCGGGCGATCGCCCGCTGCCCCCGACCGGTCGTGGTCGGCGTCGGCCACGAGGTCGACCGGTCGGTGGCCGACGAGGTGGCCAACACCTCGGCCAAGACGCCGACGGCCGCTGCGGCCCTGCTCGTCGAGGCCGTCGAGGGCTTCGCCGCCGACCTGGACCAGGCAGCGTCGCGGCTGATCACCCTCGCAACCAACCGTCTCGACCTCGCCGCTCGCCGGCTCGCCGCCAGCGGCAACCAACTGTTGGTCGCTGCCGAGACCGCGACCGCCGTGCAGGCGGCGAGACTCGACGCAGCGGCGGCAGGGCTCCATCATCGCGGCGAACGAGCCCTCGATCGGGCCGGCGCGGCCGTCGAGCAGGCCGCGGTTCGGCTCCGGGCCCTCGATCCAGCAGAGGTCCTAGCCCGGGGCTGGACGATCACTCACACCGCCGACGGCGAGCTGATCCGCGACGCCGCCGGGGCGCCGGTCGGTACCTCGGTGGTGACGACGACCGCCAGCGGCAGCTTCGCCAGCACGGTCACCGACCACCTGGTCGAGTTGGCCGAGGACGACCGACCCGGAGACGATGGCGGGAATTCGGGCCGATCAGGCGACACTGTTCGCAATGACTGACCCGGGAGAAGACCTCGACCTGTCGTATGCGGAGGCTCTGGAGGAGCTCGACGACATCCTCGACCAGCTCGAGGCGACCACGGTCGACGTCGACGTCCTCGCCGACCGGGTCGCCAGGGGAGCCGTGCTGGTCCGGTTCTGCCGGCAACGCCTTCGCCGGGTCCGAGCCGACGTCGATGTCGTGGTCGACGAGCTGCTCGACACCGCGGCCGCGGATCCCGAGGATGCGACCGGGCAGGCGAGGTAGCGACCGCGATGCCATCGCTCGCCCCGCCCCAGCTCACCGACGTGGCCGTCAAGGTCGAACGACGGTTGACCGACCTCGTCGCCGAGCAGAGCGGCGTCTGGGCGAGCTTCGACGGGCGCCTCGCCGAGGCGGTCGACGAGCTCGGTTCGGTGCTGAGCAGCGGGGGCAAGCGCCTGCGGGCTGCGTTCTGCTACTGGGGGTGGCACGGGCGCCGGCACGGGCCTGGCGGGGGCCTCGGCTTCGGTAGCCCCTGCGACGAGTCGGTCGTCGTCGACGCCGGGGCGGCATTCGAGCTGCTACAGGCCTTCGCCCTCATCCACGACGACATCATGGACGATTCGGCCACCCGTCGTGGCCGTCCGACCGTGCACGTCAGCCAGGCTCGCCGCCTGACCGCCGAAGGCTGGCAGGGTGAGGCGAGGCGGTTCGGTGAGGGGGTCGCCATCCTCGTCGGCGACCTGAGCCACGCCTACGCCGACCAGCTGATGGGCTCCGCCCCCGACGCGGCGCGGCGGATCTGGGATGAGCTCCGCATCGAGCTGAACCTCGGGCAGTACCTCGATCTCCGCTCGGCGGCGGCCGGCCAGCTCGACGGCGATACCGCTCTCCGCGTCTCGACGTTCAAGTCGGCCCTCTATACGATCGTGCGCCCCCTCCAGTTGGGAGCATCGCTCGACGGTCCGGCCGGCGAAGGACTGCTGGCACTCCTCGAGCGCTACGGCCGGCCGCTGGGCCGGGCGTTCCAGCTCCGCGACGATCTCCTCGGGGTGCTCGGTGACGAGGTCACGATCGGCAAGCCGGTCGGCGACGACCTGCGAGAGGGGAAGCCGACCGAGCTGGCGGCGGTGGCGATCGATCGGGCCGATCCGGCCCAGGCCCGGCTCTTGGCCGGTATCGGCCGGCGCGACCTCAGCGCCGGCGATGTCGCCGCCATCGTGGGCGTACTGCAGGACACCGGGGCGGTCGGCGAGATCAACAACCGGATCACCGGGCTGGTGTCGGAGGCGATCGACGTCGCCGCTGACCTGCCCTTCGACCACGAATCGAAAGGGGCGTTGGTGGCGCTGGCAGAGTACGTTGCGGCAAGGAACAGCTGACATAGCAGCTACTGTCGACACCAGTGGGCACCTGAACCTCACCGTCGGTCTGCCGATGGGAAGAGAACCATGGTGAGCAGCAGTCAACAACCGACGCCGGCAGCGCAGGAGAGCAGCGGAGGCGCGGTCGGCGCGCTCAGAGCGGTTCGCCAGATCTGGCTCGACAGCCTCCCCGACACCGCCAAGGCTCGCAGTCTCAGCCCGGGCGCCACTGCGTCGCTCACCGCGGTCCTCGCCGCTCTGCGGTGGGGGGCCGCCATGATCGGGCTCGCCTGGGCCGCAGGTAGGGCAGCCGAGGGGGTGCTCGGCGTCGTCGTCACCCTGGCCGTTGCCATCTTCATCACGTCGTGGCGGACGATTACCCCGATCCGGTTCGGCGAGCCAGGGGTGATGCCGTTGCTGAAAGCGGTTGGCGATGTCGCCGCGATGGCGATCGCCATCGGCCTGAGCGACGGGCTGAACGGGGCGTTCGTCGGCTCGTTGTTCGTCACGGTCGCCGTCGCCGGTTTCGGTTGGGGCATCTCGATCGGGGTGCTGTGCGCGCTGCTCTCGGTGGTGCTGTCGCTCACGACATCGGTGGTGTTCGGCATCAGCGATGGCATCCCCTATCCGGGCCCGCTGGCCGTTACCGCCTTGGCGGCGGCGGCCATCCTGCCCGGCATCGCCGTCGACCGGCTGGCCGATATCGAGGAGCGACGGCGGGCCCTGCTCGACCAGCGCAACCGGCTGGCGGAGACCAACCAGCTCCTCGAACTTCTGACCGATCTCGCCCGCACCCTGCCGTCGTCGCTCGACCTCAACGACGTGCTCCAGGCGACGCGGGACCAGCTGGCGGAGACGTTCCAAGCGAGCCGGGTCGCCATCCTCGCCTACGAGGACGGAACGTGGTCTCCCCAGTACCAGGATGGGTTCGACATCCCCCCTCAAGTCGGTTCGGCCCTGCTCCCCGCCCCCCTCGGCCGGGCCGTCGGCAGCACCGAGCCATTGCTCGTCGAGGACCTGTCCGACGACCACGACCGCGAGGGCAGTGGCCTGTACACCCGGCTCACCGTGAGCGGGATCGACATCGGCTTGCTGGCGGTCGAGCACACCGAACCCGGCGAGTATCGCGAGGCCGACGCGGAGCTCCTCGGCGGCATGTCCGACGTGCTGGCACTGACCCTGGCCAATGCCCGCTCGTTCCGGCGCCTCCGATCGCTGGCGGCAGCCGAGGAGCGGTCCCGAATCGCTCGAGACCTGCACGACCGGCTTGGCCAATACCTCACCTATATCGCCCTCGAGCTGGAGCGGATCAACAACGACCGTGAGCAGCCGTCCCCCGACCTCAAAGAGCTGCACGGCGAGGTGCAGGGAGCGATCAGCGAGTTCCGCGACAGCCTCATCGAGCTCCGGGCTGCGGTCACCCCCGACCGGCCGCTCACCGTTGTGCTCAGCGAGGTGGTCGAGCGGTTCCGGAACCGGAGCACTGCCGATGTGTCCCTGGTCGTGCCCGGCAACCTGGCCCGGCTACCGGCCATCGTCGAGAACGAGCTGCTCAGAATCGCTCAGGAAGCGCTCGTCAATATAGAGAAACACTCATTCGCCACGGAGGTTCACATAGCATGGACCATCGCTGATGGATGCGGCGTGCTCGTTCTGGAAGACGACGGTCGGGGATTCGACCCGGCCAAGGGAATCCGCGGATCGGCCTACGGTTTGGTCGGAATGCGGGAGCGAGCGGCCTCGGTTGGCGCCATGCTGGACATAGCGAGTGCGCCGGGCGAAGGCACGGTGATTACGGTGCAGACGACTCAAACATCCGAACAGGTGACGAAACCATGATCAAGATACTGCTGGCCGACGACCATGCGCTGCTGCGCGAGGGCCTCAAGAAGTCCTTCGAATCGGCCGGCGATCACGTGGTCGGGGAGGCCTCGAACGGCGAAGAGGCGGTCGCCCTCGCCCGAGCCCTGCAGCCTCAAGTGGTGCTGATGGACCTGTCGATGCCGGTCATGGACGGGATCGAGGCCACCCGCCGCATCCGGGAGGAGGTGCCCGGCACGCGGGTGGCCGTGCTCACGATGCACGACGACATCGACAAGACCCGCGACGCCATCGCCGCCGGCGCGAGCGCCTATCTCAGCAAGGGCACCTCGTTCACCGAGGTGCGGGACACCGTCCTGCGGGTCGCCGAGGGCGACACCGTCCTCTCCCCCGCCGTCGCCGGCGCCATGTTGACCACCGCCCAGGAGGTGCAGGACAACCAGGACCTCCTCTCGGACCGCCAGATCGAGATCCTGCAGGCGATCGCCGATGGGATGTCGACCAAGCAGGCCGGCCGCTACCTCGGTATCACCACCAAGACGGTCCACAACCACCTGAACGCCATCTACCGCAAGCTCGACGCGCAGTCGTTGACCCATGCCGTGCTCAGTGCGGTCAGGATGGGGATCATCAACCTCGATTCGGCCGAGTCCGACTCCTCCGTCTGATCGGTGGGCGACCCGAAGACCGAGGCGGCTCGCCGGCGGACCTTCGCCATCATCTCCCACCCCGACGCCGGTAAGACGACCCTGACCGAGAAGTTCCTCCTCTACGGCGGTGCGCTCGGGGCCGAGGCGGGAACGGTCAAGGCCCGCCAGGGTCGACGGTCGGCAACGTCGGACTGGATGGACCTGGAACAGCAGCGGGGGATCTCGATCACGTCGACCGTGCTCCAGTTCGACCACCGCGACTGCGTGATCAACCTGCTCGACACCCCCGGCCACCGCGACTTCTCCGAGGATACCTACCGGGTATTGGCGGCAGCCGACGCCGCGGTGATGGTGCTCGACGCGGCCAAGGGCATCGAGCCCCAGACGTTGAAGCTGTTCGAGGTCTGCCGGGAGCGGGAGATCCCGTTCCTGACCTTCGTCAACAAGTGGGACCGTCCCGGCAAGTCGCCGCTGGAGCTGCTCGACGAGATCGAGGAGACCCTGGTGGTGGAGCCGACACCGGTCACGTGGCCGGTCGGCATCGCCGGCGACTTCAGGGGCGTGATCCACCAGGGCACTGGCACCTACACCCGTTTCGAGCGCACGGCCCGGGGCGCGACGATCGCCCCGGAGGAAGAGGTCGACACCGCGACCGCGGCCGAGGTCGACACCGACGCCTTCCAGACCGCCACCGAGGAAGCCGAGCTGCTCACCGTCCTGGGCCGGGTGGTCGACACCAAGACGTTCCTGGCCGGCGAATCGACACCGGTGTTCTTCGGATCGGCCCTCACCAACTTCGGGGTCCGCTTCCTGCTCGACGGCGTTGTCGACCTCGTGCCGTCACCGGCGCCTCGGCTCCTGGCCAATGGAACCCGCCGAGCGCTTGACGCTCCCTTCGCCGGGCTGGTGTTCAAGGTGCAGGCCGGCATGGACAAGGCCCACCGCGATCGGATCGCGTTCGTGCGGGTCTGCTCTGGTCGGTTCGAGCGGGGGATGATCGTCATCGCAGGCCGGACCGAGCGGCAGTTCTCGACGAAGTACGCCCAGACGATGTTCGGCCAGGATCGGGAGACGGTCGACGAGGCCTACCCCGGCGACGTCATCGGGCTCGTCAACGCCAGCGACCTCCGGGTCGGTGACGCCATCTACCGCGACGAGCCAGCGTCGTTTCCCGAGCTGCCGGCCTTCGCCCCCGAGCACTTCATGCGAGCCCGGGTGAAGGACGTGTCGAAGTTCAAGCAGTTCCGAAAGGGCATCGTCCAGCTCGACGAGGAGGGCGCCATCCAGGTGCTGCGCGACGAGGACCTGGGGGATCAGGCCCCGGTCCTCGCCGCTGTCGGTCCGATGCAGTTCGAGGTGGCGAGCTACCGGCTGGAGAACGAGTTCGGCGCCCCGGCCGAACTGACGGCGACCCGATTCTCCATCGCCCGCAAGACCGACGCCGAGAGCAGCGCACGGTTGCGGTCGATGCAGGGCGTTGACGTGCTCGCCCGCGACGACGGCACCCAGCTCGCCCTGTTCGAGAGCAAGTACTGGATGGACCGGGTCATCGCCGATCACCCGGAGCTGACCCTGGAGCGGCTGGTGGCCGAGGGCGGCCTGTAGCCAGGTCGGGTTCGCACAGCCGGCTCCAGGTGGTCGTTCTACGCTTCGAGCACCGGCCAGTTGCGTTCGAACGCGACCTTGCGCAGGCGACGGTCGGGCGACACCACGAACGGCGCCTCCACCGCTTCGAGCAAGGGCAGGTCGGAAATCGAGTCGGCGTAGGCGTAGGACCGGATCCCCGGCCGGCTGGCGTTGGCGATCGGTAGCCGGTGACCAGACCAGCCGAGCACGGCCCGTAGCCGTTCGAGCTTGCCTGGGCCATAGCACATCGGCGGCACGATCTTGCCGGTGAGCACGCCGTCCTCCTCATCGATCACGGTGCCGATGCCGGTGTGGAACCCAAGGAGGTCGGCGATCCGAGTCACCAGCCGTTGCGGGCTGGCCGAGAGCAGCACGCAGTGGTGGCCGGCTCCGTAGTGGAGCTCGAGCACGGCCTGCATCGGCGGCCGGACCGAGTCGGCGATCTCGTCGGCGGTGCGGACGATCACCGGTTCGAGGTCGTCGAGGGAGGTCCCGCCGGCCATGTCGAGCGCGAGCTCGGCGATCGAGTTGATGTGGTCATCGGTCGAGCCCCGACGCCGGAAGACGAGATCATGGAGCAGGGACCGGGCCATTCGCTCCCGGGTGATCAGACGGCTTCGGAAGGCGTGGCGCGACAGCACGCCGAGGCCGGAGCCGGCGTGCAAGGTTCGATCGAGGTCGAATATGGCGAGAGGTCCGGAGGAGGTCACGAGATCACGCAAGCGTCGGTGAGAGGAATGATTCCGTCGGAACCACCGACCGCGAAGTCAAAGCTATCGCCTTGGATCCGGGCCACAGAGGCCGGAGCCTTGGCCCATCTGACTGAACAGGGCAGACTGACCGGGTGCGGCGACGGCAGCCTGTTCCTTCATGGCTCATTCCAGGGGTCTTCTGCGCTGTGTCGATG
>JAOTYQ010000258.1 GCA_029861725.1 Acidimicrobiia bacterium
CGTCCGTGGGGCCGTCGACTGGGCGCTGACCGTCGAAGATCGCGACCTCGCAGCCGCGTTGCTGCGGCCGATCGCCTTGCAGATGTTCGTTCGCCGCGGTCTCGGTGAGATCGCCGACTGGGCCGAACGTCTGCTGGCCATCACCCCGCCCGAGGATGAGGAATCGGTAGCGCTTGGCCTTCTCTGGGCATCCCTGCACTATTCGATGACGCAGGAGCGTGAGCGGTTCCGTCAGCTCATCGAGGACTGCGGCGCCCCCGACCACCTGTTCGCTCGCTACGCGTACCTGGTCGGCGTCGAGGACGATGACTTCGCCGTGCTCGAGCTCGGTCCGCTGGTGGTGGCCGAGATGCGTCGCCGCGGCGAGGAATCGTATGCCCGCCTGTTCGAGATGTTCACGGCGGCCGCCTTGATGACATCAGGGCAGTTCACCCAAGCCCGGGCCGAGCACGAAGCCCTGGCCGATCTCTTCCGGGCCGAGGGACCACCGTCGTTCCTGAACTGGACGCTCTACCTCCTCGGCGCCTCGGCTGCGTTGCAGGGCGATCAGGAGCTCGCCGATCGCTACTGGGATGAGTCGACGTCGGTCGATGTGCCGCCGCGGACGAACGGGCCGAATGAGACATTGTCGGCAAGAGCCGCCTTCCGGCAGGGACGGCGGGCGGAGGCCTACCGCATCCTCGGCGGCTACATCGATGAGCTGGTGGAGGTCGAGAACCTGTCCGGCGCCGCGATTGTCGGCATCGAGTTCGTGAACATGATGACGGCCATCGACCGCTTGCACGACGCCGGTGTGATCCTCGGCCACTTCGATGCAACCGGCCTGCTCGGCGTTGAGGGCCCCGGCTTCAAGATAATGCTCACCGAGGCTCTCGACGTCGTGGCCGCCGACCCGCTCGCCATGGCGACCCGCGAGGACGCCGCAGCCCGCAGCCTCGACGAGCGCGAGGCGCTCGCCTTCATGCGCCAAGTTCTGACCGAACTGGCTGCAAGCCCGATCGCATGACCCCTGGCGGCGAACCTGTCAGGTGGGGTTCGGAGGGAGCCCGATGTTCGACTCAGAGTACGTGATCACTACCGCCGAGGAGCTCCGCAGCCTGGTGCCGCCACCGAGGCCGGCTCAGCTGACGAAGGTGCTCTCGACGCTCGACGAGCACAGTCGCCGATGGGTCGAGCGAAGTCCCTTCGTCGTCATCTCCAGCGTTGACTCAGCCGGCAGGATGGACCTGTCACCGAAGGGGGACCCGCCAGGCTTCGTCCGCATCCTCGACGATCGGACGCTTGCCATCCCCGATCGACCGGGTAACCGCCGTCTGGACACGTTGCTCAACGTCCTCGAGCGCTCCCGGGTGGGAGTGCTGTTCGTCGTGCCTGGCCGAGGTGAGGTCCTGCGCGTCGGAGGAACCGGACAGATCGTCAGCGACCCCGAGTTGCTCGGGACGATGATCGTCGCGGACCGGCCTCCCGGGCTGGCGTTGGTCGTCACCGTCGACGAGGTCATGTTCCATTGTGGCAAGTCGGTGATCCGCTCGAGGTTGTGGTCGCCGGAAGCGTGGCCGGAGATCGACGATCTCGCCAGCTACGCCGAATGCCTCGCCGACCAGACCACGTCCGACGAGACCGTCGCGCAGATGGAGGCTCGGTTCGCAACCTGGCACGACGGCAACGAGCTCTACTGACCACCCCGGGGCGTCGGGAATGGTGGCGGATCAGGACACGTCGACGGAGACGTCATCGCCATCGAACGGCCAGTGGCCGGTGACGCGGCAGAGATTCGTCGAAGGGGGCGGGGTAGCTCCACGCGACGTCCTCGACCGGGTGATCGCCAGCGAGGGTCCAGTACTGGGTGTCGCCCTTGTAGGGGACCACGACGACGGACTCATAGTCCTCGAAGCGCCGTTCACGCCAGTCCACGGCACGGACATCGTCGACGCGGTGAACCGGCTTGCACCGAACGCCCCCATCACCCACGTCGTGCAGAGCCATCACCACATCGACCATGCCTCCGGGGTCAGATCACTGGTCGCCGCCGGAGCCACCCTCGTCGTCGGGAACGGGGTTCGCTCGAAGCCTCCATAGCCGAGCTTTGCAGGCCAGGGCATCGACGTCGGCTGCAGCTGATTCGGACCCACCACTCGCTCGTGCAGCACCGGTTCGCCCAAGCGGCGGGTTCAACTCATGCCGAGGTTGCCGCGAGGGCGATCTCGCCGAGCAGGCCGATGCGGTCGGTGTTGTGGCCGTTGCCGGGCAGGTTGATCGTCATCCCGTCGATGCCGGTGTCCATGCAGGCTTGGAGCTTCTCGCCGACGGTGTCGGCGTCACCGTAGATGAGGATCGCCTTGGCCATCTCGATGACCTCGTCGTTCCAGCCCTTCGCCCCTGCGACGGCCTTCAAATCTGCCTCGGCTTCCTCCATGGTCGGAGCGACCAGCACCATCTGTAGCTTGGTGACCTTGATCTCGGACCGGTCCCGGCCCAGGCGCTCACAATGAGCGGCGAGGACGTCGAGCTTGCGGGGTATCTCCTCGATCGGTCCGGTGGAGAGATTCGACTCATCGGCGTACTGGGCAACCATGCGAAGGGTCTTCTTCTCGCCGGTGCCACCGATCATGATCGGAATGCGGGACAGGGGAGCGGGCGAGTTGACGGCCTCGATGACCTGGTAGTGCTTCCCGTCGAGCGTCACAGCCTCGCCGCGGAGCATCGGGATGATGATCTGCAGCGACTCTTCGAGCTTCTCGAATCGGTCGGTGAACGTGCCGAACTCGTAGCCGAGCGAGGTGTGTTCCAGCTCGAACCAGCCTGCGCCGATACCGAGGGTGGCGCGGCCACCCGAGACGTGGTCGAGCGCGGTGATCGTCTTGGCCAGCAACGTCGGGTGCCGGTAAGTGTTGCCGGTGACCAAGGCCGAGAGGCGGACCTCGTCGGTGTGTTGGGCGAGGGCTGACAGGACCGTGTAGCACTCGAACATCGGCTCGCTCGGCGCCCCGATCCCTGGCAACTGGTAGAAGTGATCCATCACGAACACCCGGTCGAAGCCGGCTGCCTCCGCTGCCTTGGCCTGGGCGATCACGTTGCCGAAGATGTCGGCGTCGCCAACGTCCGGGTAGGTGAAGTTCGGGATCTGATAGCCGAGTCGGGTCATGATGAGGCTCCTTGTGGTGAGGCGGGCTGACGTTTGCAATGCAACGTGTCAGATCCGAAGCTGACATAGTTGCACGAATGTGTCAACGTCCGCCCTCGCCCGTGGCGTCGCAGCCGACATCGACGCATCCTGAGGTTCGGTGTTCCGGCGCGACTCGCCTACCGACGTCATCGATCAGGGGCCACCGAGCGAGGCCTCCATGGCATCCCCGGCGCCGACGTGGTTGGCTGATGGCTAACACGAGCATCTGGGGGAAACGATGCTGGGGAATCTTCGAGTGCTCGACCTGACCGACGAGCGAGGCCAGCTGGCGAGTCATATCCTGCGGTGCCTGGGCGCGGAGGTCATCCTGGTCGAGCCGCCGGGGGGCACACGGGCGCGCGCCATGGGACCGTTCGGCGGTGACGAACCGGGACCGGAGCGGTCGCTACAGTTCTGGGCTCACAACCGTGGCAAGAAGAGCGTTGTGATCGACCTCGAGACGGTCGAGGGGCAGGACGAACTCCTGGCCCTCGCGGTGGGCGCTGATCTGCTGTTCGAGCTCGGACAACCCGGCGACATGGCCGCCAAGGGCCTCGGCCCGGACGACCTTGCGGAGGTGAACCCCTCGCTCGTGTACACGTCGATCTCGCCCTTCGGCGCAACCGGGCCGCGGGCGAACTGGGTTGCGTCCGATCTTACCGTGCTCGCTGCGAGCGGGCCCTTGAGTCTGACGGGAGACCGGGACCGGCCACCGGTTCGGTTCGGTCCGGCCCCTCAGGGCTGGTACCACGCATCGATCGAGGCCGCCGGTGCGGCGCTCGTCGCCTTGCACGAGCGGCAGCACACGTCGGGCCTCGGGCAACACGTCGACGTCTCTGCGCAGCAGGCCGCGAACCAGGTCGCAGCGTCGCAGATGCTGAGTCATCACCTGAACGCAGTGCCGACACAGCGGATCGCCGGCGGGGCGTTCTTCGGCGGAATCGACATCCAACTCATGTGGCCATGCCTCGATGGCTACGCCTCGGTCACGTTCCTGTTCGGCACCGCGATCGCCCCGTTCACCCAGAACCTCATGAACTGGGTATACGAGGAGGGCTACTGCGACGAGGCGACACGGGACAAGGACTGGGTCGAGTACGCCATCATGCTCATCGACGGGCGCGAGCCCATCGAGGAGTACGATCGGGTCAAGAGCCTGCTCGCTGACTTCTTCGCCACCAAGACCAAGGACGAGCTGTTGTCGGCGGCCATCGAACGTCGCTTGCTCATCACGCCCGTGACCACGGTGGCCGATGTCGTAGCGAGTGCCCAACTCGAGGCGAGGCACTTCTGGGAGACGGTCGAACAGGGGCAGTTCGGCCCGGTCCGCCACCCGGGGTCGCTGGCGAAGCTGTCGGTGACTCCACTCGAGAATCTCCCCGCCGCACCCGAGCTCGGCGAGCACACCGACGAGCTCCTCGGTGCCACCCGGACCGCGCCGAGGCGGGTGCAGATCCCGGTGTCGTCCCCGGTTGCCAGCACCGAGCCGCCCCTTGCTGGGTTGAAGGTGCTCGACCTCATGTGGGTGATGGCCGGTCCGGCCGCCAGTCGCGTTCTCGCCGACTACGGAGCGGAGGTGATCAGGGTCGAGTCGGCGCGCAGGGTGGAGACGGCGAGGACCCTCCAACCGTTCCTCGCCGACGAGGCCGGTGTCGAGAACTCGGGCCTGTACAACAACCTCAATGCGGGCAAGCGCTGCATCGCTCTCGACATGTCCCGACCCGAGGCTCGCGAGATCATCCTCGACCTCGTTGGCTGGTCCGACGTCGTGCTCGAGGCGTTCTCACCGAAGGCGATGCGGGCCTGGGGACTCGACTACGACGCGCTGAAGCTGGCCAAGCCTGATCTGGTCATGGCATCGACCTGTCTCAACGGCCAGTACGGCCCTCACTCCTCGCTGGCCGGCTTCGGGACGATGGCCGCAGCCATCTCGGGGTTCTTCTATCTCACGGGCTGGCCCGACCGTGCACCGTGCGGCGCGTTCGGTGCCTACACCGACTACGTGGCACCCCGCTTCATGCTCGCCACGCTGCTGGCCGCCATCGAACACAGACGCCGCACCGGCGAGGGTCAGTACATCGACTTCGCTCAGGGTGAGGCGTCGCTCCAGCTCCTCGCTCCGGCTCTGCTCGACTACGACGTCAACGGGCGCATCGCGGAGCGAATGGGCAACGACGACGACCGCTTCGCCCCCCACGGCGTCTATCGCGCCGTGGGGGACGATCAGTGGGTCGCAATCGCCGTTGAGACCGACGACCAATGGCGCTCGCTCGTCACATTGGTCGGACGCGACGAGCTCGCCGCCCTCTCGGCAGGGGAGCGGCTGGCACGGCGACGCGAGCTGGACGAGATCCTGTCCACCTGGGTGGCCGAGCGCGACCCCGAGGTCGCAGTCCTCACCCTCCAGGAACACGCCGTTCCGTCCTATGTGGTACAGAACACGAGGGAGTGCGCCAACGATCCGCAGCTCATCCACCGTGGACACTTCGTGGAGCTCGCCCATGGCAGCCAGCCTGGTCACAAGACCTGGGTCGAGGGCAGCCGGTTCACGCTGTCGCGGACGCCGGCCGTGCTGACCGATGCCGGTCCCACCATCGGTCAGCACACGTTCGAGGTCCTCCACGAGACGCTCGGCTACGACACCGATCGGATCGCCGAGCTCGCCGCCGCGGAGTTGCTCGAATAGGGAGACGAGATCGCGGTCGGGTCATCCGGGCCCGTGGACCGTTCGGTATCGGTCAATCGGCGACCAGCGCTGCGACCTCGCCCTCGATGGTTGTACCGGTGAAGAAGTCCGGGTTTGACGACGCGTAGAAGCGGGCGGCGTTGGTGAAGACGAAGTCGCGGAAGTCGTCCGCTGTGAGCAGGTCTCGCTCGACGAGCTCGTAGGCCTCCTCCAGGACCTCGAGCATGTCGGGCACGTCCCAGTGACCGATGTCGGAGGAGAAGAAGGCCCGGACCTGCGCACCGAACGGATTGCCCTTCGTGTCGAACGCCCAGGCGTTCATCGGATCGTCGGCCTCGCAACCGAAGTAGAAGCTCGGGATGAAGCGGTCCCGGATGTCCTCGGCCTTCTCGACGCCGACGGCGGCGAAGTCGTCGAGCTCGTCGTGGTCCTGCAGGCCCGGTCCCAGGCGGCGGAACACGTCGTCGACCTGGTCGGCCCGGGTGCGCATCCGCCCCTCGGCGTAGCGATCGAACAGGTCGGTGAACATCGGCAGGTCGAAGTTGTCAGGGTCATAGTTGTCGACGCGGCCTCCGCCGCGCTTCTCCCACCGAGCGACGATTGCAGCGAACAGGTCGACCGCCCAGCCGACGCCACCCTCGAGGAACCCGAACCGCAGGCCCGGGAACCGCTTCGTCACCCCACCGAAGAACAGCGCCTTGCAGAGCGCCTCGCTCGCCGCTGCGAAGTGGCCGATGTGGTTGTACATGTACGTGCTCGGCGACATACGGCTGCCCCAACCCATGCCACCCGAGTGAAAGGTGGGTGACACGCCCAGCTCGACACAGCGAGCCCACACCGGGTCGTAGTCGTGGTCGCTGTCGATGGCGTAGACGTCGAGGTAGGTACCCTGCCGGCTTCCTGCGGCGATGGGGCGCATCACGTGGCTCGCCATCAGCACCGCCTTGTGCCCGAGCTCCAGGACGGCGTGATCGAGCTCGGCGATCGCTTCGCCGGGGGTGTGCATCGGGACGAGGGCGACGCCTGTCAGCCGGTCTGCGTGGTCACGGAAGATCTCGGCCTGGTACGTGTTCCATGCCCGGCACGCCCCCCGGCGCAGCTCGTCCTCGGCGAGGTGGTGGGCGCCGAGCCCCATGGTCGGGTAGAGGATGGCAAAGTCCAAGCCGATGTCGTCCATGCGCTCCACGAGGAGCTTCGGCAGCACTGAGGTCGCCGAGTCGATGGTGTTCGCCGTCGGCAGCGCCCACCACGGTGGTCGCGTGTACCGGCGCTCCTGCCGCTCGGCCGGAGACAGCTGGTACCAACGAGGGAACCGGAGGGCGAAGTGGTCGGCGACGCTCCTGTCGGCCACCTCTCCCATGATGTCGAGCAGCAGCGGCATGTACTCGACGAAGTGGCCGTCGGCGTCGATCACAGGATGATCCAGGCTCTGGTGGATGCGGGCCGAGCGTCCCGCGTCGGTCATGGTCATGCTCGACCCCCCAGTCGTGCAGTCGATGTCTGCTTCCGAGGCTAGTGCCGCGAGCCGATCCGCTCGACTCGAGCCGACTGCGAGGGGCATCTTCGGTGCTGCGCCAGCGATCGGACCGTCGCAGTCGTGTTCGGTGTCGGACGAGGTCGGCCCTGCCTACTGCGAACGCAGTAGGCGACCAGCCTGCGTGGGGACGATGTGCGATGACCGGACCGGGCGGATGCTCAAACCATGATCGAAGTCACCCACCTCACGAAGCACTACGGCACGGCCACCGCGGTCGATGATCTCTCGTCCGCCGTCCGGCCCGGCATCGTCACCAGATTTCTCGGCCCCAACGGTGCCGGGAAGTCGACCACGATGCGCATGATCCTCGGCCTCGACCGCCCCTCGAGCGGCACGGCCGCTGTCAACGGCCGCAAGCTGGCTGCTCAAGGACCTGGCCGCCGGGGGCTGCACGGTTCTGGTTTCGTCACACCTGATGAGCGAGATGGCCCTGACCGCTGAGCACTTGGTCATCATCGGTCGAGGCCGAGTACCAGAGCGGTCTGATCCGAAGCTGGTTTGCCGCCGCACCCGACCGCCTCCGGGGCCTGGGAGCCAAGGTCGGCGTGTACAGCACGATCGTGTTCGTGGTGACTGGGGTGGCTGCCACGTTGGCCTTCCTGGCCGGGCAGGCGGTCTTCCCCCACTCAGCCGCTGCCCTCACCCTGCGCAAC
>JAOTYQ010000259.1 GCA_029861725.1 Acidimicrobiia bacterium
CACAGGCGGTTGGCTTGGTCGTGGACGGCGGCCCGCATGGCGCCGAGGTCGGCGTCGAGCACCTCGCCGTTCCGCACCCGCCACCGCCCCCCGACCAGCACGTCGGTGACGTGGGTGTGGTTGCGCCACAAGACGAGCTGGTCGTAGAGGTTGTCGGCCGTCACCGGGGTCGGCAACGTGGCGTCGACGAGCTGGATGTCAGCCCGCCAACCGGGCTCGATCCGGCCGACGTCGGCGAGGCCGAGGGCGCTGGCCCCGCCCTCGGTGGCGAGGGTGAGCACCGTTCCGGCCGGCATGACCCCCGGGTCGAGCAGGCGAGCCTTGTGGAGCAGGAACGCCCCTCGCATGACTTCGTAGAAGTCGTTGACGTAGCCATCGCTGCCGAGCCCGACCGTCACGCCGGCCGCCAGCAGCTCGGGGATCGGGGCGATACCACCGCCGACCTCGCAGTTGGCGAGCGGCATGTGGGTGACCCGCACGCCGCGCTCGGCGATGATGGCCCGCTCCCGCTCGGAGAGCTGGACGCACTGGCTGGCGAGGAACCGGGGGGAGGCCACACCGAGCTGGTCGTAGAACTCCATGGTGCGGAGCCCGAGGTTGGCCTCGCACCACTCGGGCTCATGCACGCCCTCGTTGCAGTGGGCGTGGCACAGCACATCGTGCTCGGTGGCCAGCCCGAAGGCCCGTTCGATGTAGTCGGCCGAGCAGGTGAAGGCGGTGTGGTAGCACATCAGGCCCGACACGAGGTCGCTGTCCCGGCTGGCTTCGATCAGCGCGACGTTCTCGACGAGGCCCGACTCGGCGATCTGGGGCCCGGCCCGTTCGGTGGCCTCGAAGCTGAGCACGGCTCGGATGCCACGCCGCTCGACCACCTCCTTCTCGGCCAACAGCGCGTCGGGGAGGGCGTTGGGCGCTTCGAGGATGTCGTAGAAGGTGGTGACGCCGGACTTGAGCAGCTCCGCGCACACCCAGTCGGCGGCGATGACGATCATGTCGACGTCGAGGGCATCCTCGACCTTCGGCCACCAGTAGTCGTCGAGGAAGCTCCAGAAGCCGTCGGGAGCGGCGTCGACCGGTATGCCGTGAGCGAGGACGCCGTACAGGTGGACGTGGGCGTTGACGAAGCCCGGCAGGGCGATCCGGTCCGGGGCTGGTACCACCGGATCGTCGGGGTGGGCGGCGACGAGTGCCTCGTAGGGACCGACCTCGTCGACTCGGCCGTCGACGACCCGGAGCCCGTGCCCGGTCATGGGTTCGACCGTGGCCGTCGTCACCAGCCAGTCCGGGAGTATCAGCATGGAGCCTCGCGCCTCACCATTGCCCTGAAGTGTGCCACGGTGCCTGTGAACAACCGATGAACGAGGTCGGCGCGACGGATGGATAGGGGATCCGGCGCCGTTTCGCACGGTGTCGCCCGAATCAGGGCTCGAAATCGAAAGGATCAGATCGTGAGCAACGACGAAGCATCGAAGCCTGGCCGGAGCAAGCGGTTGGCCGCCATAGTCTTCGGAGTCGGCCTGGTCGCCGCCGCCTGTGGGGCCGACGGTGACACCGCGACCAGCGACGGCGGGTCTACCACCGGCCCGGCGGTCGGAGACGAGGCGATGGAAGACGAGGCGATGGAAGCCGAAACCGACGACGAGGCGATGGATGACAGCGGGGCGTCCGAGGACGAGGCGATGGAGGACGGGCGACCGATTCTCGAGGTGACGTTCGAGGGCCTGGAAGCGCTCGGCGACGATTTCGACTACGAAGCGTGGACGATTGTCGACGGCACCCCGGTCAGCGGCGGGACCTTCGACATAGCCGCCGACGGGTCGCTGGAGATCGGCACGGGGGAGCACCTCCTCGGCCACGAGGGCGCTTCGACCGTGGTCATCACGATCGAGCCGGCGGTCGGTGACGATCCAGCCCCGGCCGACACCCACGTCCTCGCCGGCGACGTCGCTGTTGACGGGTCGTTCGCGCTCACCATCGACCATCCGGACGCCTTGGGCACCGACTTCGCCGACGTCGCCGGGCAGTTCATCCTCGGCACACCGACCAACGACCCCGACGGCGACGAGCTGTCGGGCATCTGGTTCCTCACCGTGCCGGGCCCGGAGGTCAGCCTCGAGCTGCCTACGCTTCCCGCCGGCTGGTCCTATGAGGGCTGGGCCGTGATCGACGGCAACCCGGTGTCGACCGGCCGGTTCCTCGACGGCGCCATGGCCGACGACTTCGACGGTTTCTCCGGCCCGAACGGCGGCCCGAACTACCCCGGCGAGGACTTCATCGTCGACGCTCCCGACGGCCTCGCCTTCCCGACCGACCTGACCGGGTCGACCGTCGTGATCAGCGTCGAGCCCGACGCCGACAACAGCCCGGACCCCTTCGCCCTCGAGCCGCTGGTGGCCGAGGTGCCAGACGGGATCGGCGACCACCAGAACATCGACCTCGGCCTCGGGTCGGTGGCGATCTCCGGATCGGGCTCGATCGCCGGCTAACGCTCAGCCCGCTCAGTTCCTCGGCTGCAACGCCGCCCACACCCGCTCGGGGGTGAACGGGAGGTCGTCGATGGCGGTGCCGGTGGCGTCGAGGATGGCGTTGCGGACGGCCGGGGCGACGCCGTCCTTGGGGATCTCGGCCACCGCCTTCGCCCCGAAGGGGCCCGAGTCCTCCATCGTCTGCACGAGGAAGACGACGGTCTCGGGCATCTCGTCGGCCCGGTAGATCTTGTAGGGCCCGAACGACGGGTTGAGCATCCGGCCCTTGTCGTCGAAGGCGAACTCCTCGCAGTGGGCGTAGCCCAAGGCTTGGATCATGCCGCCCTCGACCTGACCCGAGGCGGTGATCGGGTTGATCGCCACGCCGCAGTCGACCGCCATCACCAGCTTCGTCACCGTGACCTGACCGGTCTCGACGTCGACCTCGACCTCGGCGAACTGAGCTGCGAACGGGGGCGGGCAGTCCGGTGACACATGGGAGGCGGTACCCATGATCTGCTCCTGGTCTTGCCAGTGGAGCGAGTCGAGGGCGACGTCCTCCAGGCTCACCGAGCGCCCGTCGGGTGCGTAGGCCCTGCGATCCCGCAGCTCGATCGAGCAGGGCTGGTCCACGCCGAGCAACATGGCCGCCCGCTCCTTGAGCCGGTCTCGGACGACCTTGGCCGCCTGGAGCGCGGCCGTGCCGGAGATGAAGGTCGTGGAGCTGGCGTAGGCGCCGGTGTCGAAGGGCGTCATGTCGGTGTCGGACGAGTAGACCTTGATGTCGCTGAGCGGCACGCCGAGCACCTCGGCCGCGATCTGGCCGAGGACCGTGTCGGCCCCGGTGCCGAGGTCGGTGGCGCCGACGAGCATGTTGAACGAGCCGTCGTCGTTGAGCTTGATCGAGCAGCCGCCCATGTCGAGAAACGGGATCGCGGTGCCGTGCATGCAGAACGCGAAGCCGAGTCCTCGCCGGATCTCGGGCCGGTCGGTGGGGGCTCGCCATTCGGAGTCGGTCCGACGATGCCACGAGATCTCCCGAAGCCCCTGAGCCACGCACTCCTCGATGCCCGACGACATCACCTTGGGGTACTCGTCGAGCTCCCCCTCCACCACCGCCCGCTCCCCGAGGTGGGGAGCGATGTCGATCTCGGAGCCGACCTTCACCCAGTTGCGGCGCTTGAACTCGATCGCATCGAGACCGAGGGCCCGAGCGACGTCTTCCAGGTGGGCTTCGAGGGCGAACTCGGCCTGGGGCGCCCCGTAGCCCCGGTAGGCGCCGGGCACGGGGATGTTGGTGTAGACGACGTCGCAGGAGAACCGCTTGTTCGGAGCGTTGTACGAGGTCAGGCCCCGGAGGCCGGACACGGTCTGCACCGTGTAGCCGTGAGTGCCATAGGGTCCGGTGTTGCCGATCAGGTGCATGTCTTGGGCGATGAGGGAGCCGTCGGTGTCGACCCCGGTCCGGAAGGTGATCGTCTGGGGGTGCCGGGTTCGGCTCGACACGAACTCCTCGGCTCGCGTCAGCTCCAGCTTGACCGGCCGCCGGGTGAGGATGGCGAGGTGGCCCACGATGTCCTCGATGAGCATCTCCTGCTTGGCCCCGAACCCGCCGCCGATCCGAGGCTTGATCACCCGGATGTCCTTGATGTCCATCCCGAGGAGCGGGGCGACCATCCGGCGGGTGTGGAACGGCACCTGGGTGGCGGTGCGGATCACCATCCGCTCGTCGGAGTCGAGCCAGGCGATCGAGATGTGGGGCTCGATCGGGCACTGCTGGACCTGGTGGACCCGGAACGTCTGCTCGAAGACTCGGGGGGCGGTGGCGAGCGCGGCCTCCACGTCGCCCCGCTCGGCTCCGATGTGGTGGACGACGTTCCGCTCGGCGTCGTGGATCTCCTCGGTGTCGCTTTCGTCGTGGATGATCGGCGCCCCGGGGGCCATGGCGTCCCGCTCGTCGAAGACGGCGGGCAGCACCTCGTAGGTGACGTCGATCAGGCCGACCGCTTCGGCCGCGATCGCCTCGGTCTCCGCCGCCACCACCGCCACCCGATCGCCGACGTGGCGGACCTTGTTGTCGAAGCTGACCTGATCGTGGGGATGCGGGTTCGGCCAGCTCTGCCCACCGGAGGCGTACTTCACCCGCGGCACGTTTTCGTGGTGCAGCACGGCGTGCACACCGGGCAACGCCCGGGCCTTGGAGTCGTCGATGGCGACGATGCGGGCGTGGGCGTGAGGGCTGGTGAGCAGCTTGGCGACGAGCATGCCCCGCAGCTCGATGTCGTCGGTGAAGGCGGGGTTGCCCTTGACGAGGCGGACGGCGTCGACCTTCACCTCGGGCTTGCCGACGACGGCCATGTCGGGCACGTCGCTCGACGGGATGAGCCGAGGCACCGCGTCGCCGGCCTCGGGGGCGGGATCGGCCGGTTCGTAGGGCACGGCGTTGACGCCGTCGGTCATCGGCTCGACCATCAGCGGCCCGAACGGCTCGGTGGTCTCGCCCCGGAGCACGGCCGCCGCCCGGCGGATCGCCTCGACCGGCTTCACGTAGCCGGTCTCCCGATCGAGGATGCCGGAGAGGAGGTCGCGGATCTCGGCTTCGGACGGGTCGGGGTTGCGGTCGAGAAGGGAGAGGGCGCCGAGGATCATCGCCCCCACGGAGTAGCCGGACTGCATGGCCCCGGTCGCGGCGAACGCGGCCTGGATCGGGTGGAGCTCCGGCGAGACGTTCAGCGACTCGACCGTGACCACGTCATGGCCGCCCAGCTGGGCCGCCAGCAGGCAGTCGGTGCTGGTGAGGCGGCCGTCGATCAGAACGGCCGAGGCTCCGGTCTCGCCGGTGTCGGACCCGTACCGGACGCTGGCCAGGCCTTCCCGCCGCAGCAGCGAGAGGGCGGTCTCGTGCGGCTCCACCTCGATGGCGCGAGCGGCGCCGTTGAGGGTGAACGACACCTCGACGGTCGGCCCGGTCATCGGCCACCTCCGGCGCCTGCATCGGGGTCGAGCTGGGCGAGGGCCCTCCGGGACAGCACACCGGCGAGGTGCCGGCGGTAGTCGGCCGAGCCGCGGAAGTCGCCGGGCGGGTCGAGACCGTTGGCCGGGTCGGCGGGGTCGACCTCGATCGGGGTTGCGGCGACTCCGGTGAGGGCGAGCCGGTTACCTTCGTCGCTCGTGCGGGCGACGGCGGCGACGATGGGGTCGTCGGCCGGGGTGCGACCGGTCGCGACCAACGCCCCCGTCCCGTCGATGGCGATCGTGACAGCGGTGATGATGCGGTCGCCCACCCCGGCGGCCAGCATCGACCCGAGGGAGAGCGGTTCGTCGTCGTGGAACTCGACCGTGGCGTCGTGCACGAGCAGGCCGGCCACGACCATGCTGTCGATCGGTCCGAGCGCCACCGTGCCCCCGATCGTGGCCTGGTACCGGAGCGTGCTCGGGAGCTCCCTGCGGGCCGCAACCTGGAGCAACGCGGGCACGGACGGATCGTCGAGCAGCTCACCGAGCCGGCACATCGAGCCGATCCGCAGGCGGTCACCGTCGTCGACCGACGCTTCGATCCGGTTCAGGTCGAGGCCTTGGAGATCGACCAGCTCGACACCGATCGGGCCGATGGTGCGGGACGCCGGCACGATGACCGTGCCGCCGGCGAGCAGACGACGGTTCGGGTCGGCCGCGAGCGACGCCGCTTCGTCGAGGGTCTCGGGTCGGTGATAGGCGACAACGCTCGGCATGATGGCAAGATAGCCGACCGAGTTGGCCTCTCGTCCGGAGGCGCCGGGTTGGCGAGATGGGGCTGAGCTCTGAGGCTCAGTGGCGCGCGCTCGACGACGAGACCGGGCAGCAGCGATACCGTGGACCTGTGCCGCTGACGGCTAGTGCAACGGCGAGGGTCGAGGCGACCCCTCTCTTCGATTTCACCGGAGCGTTCGAGTGCGAGCCCGCCAGCGATGGGTCGACGGTCGTGACCCATTCCTACGAGTTCCGGTTCACCGCACCGTTCCGGCTGGCCGAGCGCCTGCCGGCCGGTTGGCTCCAGGCCCAGGTCGAAGAGGAGGTCGAACAACTCGCCCTGACCCTCGACCGCCGAGCTAACGACCGACCGCCATCGTGATCCGGCCGTATACCACCGACGACCTCGATCGGGCCCTGGACGTCTGGTACCGGGCATCACTCATCGCTCACCCCTTCCTCACCGAGGAGTTCCTGGCCGCTGAGCGAGAGGAGATCGCCGATCGGTGGATGCCGATCGCCGAGACGTTCGTCTTCGAGCTCGACGGGCGCGTCGTCGGGTTCGTGTCCCTGATCGGGAACGAGGTGGGCGCCATCTTCGTCGACCCCGACCTGCACGGGAGCGGGATCGGTCGGGCGTTGATGGACCAGGCTCGGGCTTCCCGCCCGTTCCTGGAGCTCGACGTCTTCGAGGCGAACGAGATCGGCCGGCGATTCTACGACGCCTACGGCTTCCGGCTCACCGGACGCCATGTCCACGAGCCGACCGGGCAGACCGAGCTCCGCCTTCGACTCGACGGGCCGGAGATCCCGTGAGTTGACACACCACGTTCCCGTCACCACGGCGTGGTCGGGTCATGCGATCCGAGGCGGGGGGCGACGGTCGGCGGCAATCGTTGCCGGAACGGCGGCTTGGGGTGGGAGCCAACGCACGATCAGGAGGCCGGCGGCGGCGAGGGTCGCCACCAACACGAACAGGCCCGGCGTCGGGTCGTCGCCGTCCGACAGCATGGCGATGACGGCGAACATCGCCATGCTGACGCAGGCCGATCCGAAGCCGCGGACACTGGTGACCGTGGCCCGGGTCGCCCTCGTCGCGCGCTCCTGGAGCCGGGCGTCGCTCGTGATCCACACGGTCTCGAGAGCGGCGTGCCCGACGGCGATCAGGGCGAGCGCCCACACGGCGTCACCGATGAGCGAGAGTGCGGTGAGGCCCGTGGCGGCGACAAGCGCCAGGCCCAGCAGCGAACCCGGGAGCGCCGGTCGTCGCGCCGCCACCTCACCACCGAGCAGCAGACCGATCCAGACGACGAGCACGATCACTGGAGCGGCCGCATCGGGGGCGCCGCGGGCCCGGGACAGCAGGGGGATGTACTCGTCGAGGAGGAACAGGCCTTCGAGCAGGGCGCCGATGACGAGGAGCCGGCCGACGGCCGACTCTCGACCGGCGGCGGCGAGACCGGTCCGCAGGGTGGCCCACCACGCCCCGACCGGCGACCGGGCCGAGCGGTCGCCGTCGGAGGCCGTCCCGGTGACCCAACGCACGTCGGGGAGGGAGGTGACCAGTGCGATCGAGCCGGCGTGGGCGGCCACGGTGATCCAGCCGAGTGCGACCAGCCCGACGTCGAGGCGGAGCAGCCCGGCTCCGACGGCGGTGCCGGCCGCCACCCCCAGGTTGGAGAACTGGCCGATCCGGGCCATCACCGGGCCGTAGCGGTCGGCGGCGGCGACCGCGGTCAGCTCATCGTGGATCATCGCCTCCCATGAGCCACTGGCCAGGGCGTCGTGCGTGGCCCACAGCACTGCGCCGATGAAGACCCCTGTGAGCGTCGGCCACACGA
>JAOTYQ010000260.1 GCA_029861725.1 Acidimicrobiia bacterium
GACGTCTTCGGCCCCCGCCTGGCCCAGATCTATGGGCAGGGGGAGACGCCGATGACGATCACCGCCCTGTCAAAACCGGACCACGCCGACCGGGATCATCCCCGGTGGCGGGATCGTCTGCAGAGCGTCGGATTCCCCCGCACCGACGTCGAAGTCCGCGTCGTCGACGAACTACCGGTTCGTCGACGCCCTGCCACCGCGGCCAACCGGTGAGGCCAACGCGACCCAGCGGGGGGTCGGTGAAGAGGGCTCTTCGGTCATCACAGAAGGTAGGTTCGACACCTCAGGTGGAATCGGCGTAGGCGCTCGGGTACCGGGCGAGAAAAGCGACGACCAGCCTCAGCTCGCGCTGGTCGACGCACTCACCGATCTTGTGGGTGTTGTGCTCGATGCCGGGGCCGAATCCGAACATCGCCGGGTGGCGGTACTTCCCGGCGTCGACCCAAGCCTTCGATGCCGGGACATCGATGGAGGTGTCGCCAGCCGGGACTGGGAAGCCAACGCCGTCGGTCGAGAAGATCCATCGATCGACGCGCGCTTCGGCTCTCAACCCACCGTCGGATTGGGGACTCGGTGTCACATTCGGGGCGACCACGTTCTGGTACACCGAGGAGGCGACGGCGATGGAGGGATGGTCCTCGGGGGTGGCCCAGCCCATGTAGATTTGCGGGTTGCCCAGCTCGTAGCCCTGCCAGGTGGCCTGGTCGTAGATCGGCACCACGACGTCGACGGAGAGCCCTTCCTCCCGCGCCGTCCGTACGGCCTCGAGTGACTCGATGGCGGCCAGAGCCTGCTCGGGCTCCTCTCCCACTGTCAGGCGCCGATCGAAGCGGAGTATGAACCGATCTGGCACGGCACAGTCGCTGGGAGTCTCCAACATCGCCCAAGAGGCGGTGCGACTACCGGCACCCAGGAAGGGGTCATCGAGGAATCCGTGGCCATCGCGGTACTGCTGAGCGGCTTCGGCCACGATCGCTCCCCCGTGCTCCAACGGGTTGAGCCCCTCCCACGGCATCGAGCCATGACACGAGCGTCCGGTGACGGTGACCTCGATCTGCATCCGACCGCGCTGCCCTCGGTAGATACCGAGCGCTCCCTTGTGAGCGTCGCCCGTGCCTTCGGTGAGGATCACTACGTCGGGAATCAGCTCCGGCCCCGCACCGGGGAGGACTTCGCGCATGAGGTACATGGGCCCACCGCCGTCGTTGTCCTCCTCACAGACCGTGGCGTAGGCCCGCACGATCACCCCCCGCAGCGCTCCCTCATCGGCTAGCTCGAGGGCGATCTTGGTCGCCAGCGCCTGAGAGACGACGCCGCTGAGCTGATCGGCCGAACCGCGCCCGAAGATCAACTGGTCCCACTCGTCGTCGGGCGGCAGATGCCCGAGCTCGCTTCGCAGGAAGTCCCGATCGACGACAGCCGGATCGACCATGCCGTCGTAGGCATCGATGCCACCCAGCTTGTCGACCCACGATCCCGGCAGCGCTCGCACCGTGTCGGTGTGACCGTCGAAGTACACCACCCGCTTCTCGGCTCGGGGAATGCCGTCGTTGGGATCCTCCACCGACCAGACGAGGTTGCCGTAGGAATCGAAGCCGACGTCGGCCTCCGAGCGAACGGCCCCGATCTCGATGATCTTGTTGCGGAGGTACGTCAGCCGGGGGCCTTCGTGGTTGCTCAGACCGCACTCCGGGTCGCCTCCCTCGTCGGCGGGTCGGTCGACGTAGTCGGCGGGGATGCGGATGCACTCCTTGAGGATCTCAGCGGCCAGCGGCAGGTACTGGGCGCTGAGCTCGGCCACGCGCATGTCTAGATCGCTCATCGGGAAGCCTCCCCGGCCATCTCGGTCAATCGAGGTTTGAGATTCGGGACCTTGGCCCCGGCCAGCAGGGCCATGATCGCATACACCTTGTAGTTGGCTTGGCGGGCCACATCCACCTTGTACCTGTCCATCACGCCCGGGCTCACCTCGCTGCCGATGTCGGCCGGCAAGCAGTGGAGGTACAGCGCTTCACCGGCCGCGGTGAGGCTCATCTTGTCCTCGTCGCAGATCCAATCGGTGTGCTTGGCGTTGCGAGCCAGCGCTCGCTTCTCGATCTCGGCCAGTTCGGCAGTGTCGCCGGCAGCGTTGGCCGCCACTCGCTCGAGCATGAGGTCGTAGGCGCCCCAGCTCTTGGGATAGACAATGTCGGCGTCGCGGAAGGCCTCGTCCATGTCGTCGACCACCCGGAACGAGCCACCGTTCGAGGCGTTGGATCGTGCGTCATCCAGGCAGTCGTCGATGAGCTGATACCCGGGCGGATGGGCCAGGGTCACCTGGGCTCCGAATCGGGTGAGCAGCGTCACCAGTCCCTGGGGTACCGACAGTGGCTTGGCGTAGGACGGCGAGTAGGCCCAGCTGACTGCGATCTTCTTCTCGGCGAGATCGCCGAACATCTCTTCGAGCCACATCAGATCGGCCATGGTCTGGGTGGGGTGATCGACATCGCACTGGAGGTTGACGACCGGCACCGATCGGGGGTCGTCCGTGGCGTCGAGGTACTCGTCGATGCCTCGGGTGACGTCGCGGATGAACGTGTTCCCCTCGCCAAGGATTAGATCGTGGCGGATGCCCATGGCGTGAGCGTTCATTCCCAACATCGCTCCCGTCTCCACTGCGGTCTCGCCATGAGACACCTGCGTCGAGGACCCCTCGACAATCACGGGGTGCATGCCGAGCCGGGCCGCGGCTCCGCCCCAGGCGCTCTTGGTGCGAGTGGACTGGTCGAAGAACACGGCCCAGGCGAGCTCTGCTGGGCACAGTGCGGTCGACAACCCAGCCCGATCGAATGCGGCGAGGGTTCGAGCCAGTGACCTCACGGTCGCCAGGTCGGCGTCGGACCACTGTTGTGTGGTGAGCAGGCTTCGCCTGTGAATCGCGTCGAGGGCGGGCTGGTCAAGGGCCTGCAGAAGATCTCTGGGGCTCACGGTGACTCCTGTCAGCGAGAAGGATTGGGTGCCGGCTTGGCCGGAGCAGCGAATGTCCACCGATGGCAATGACCGTGAGCGGGCACGGAGTCATCTGACCTCCCCGCTCGCCATGACCTCCTCAGCCCTCCGCGTAGCCGGGGTGAGCGACGCGGGTGCCAGTGTCGGAGTGGACCGGCAGGTGGGCCATCGAGCCCTCGATGCCGCGAAGCAACGTGACCATGACGGCGGCCGGCTCCAGTGACGGGCTCTGACCATCGGGCGCCGTCGCCCCCGGGGTCGCCTTGATCAGCTCGAGGCTGTCGGGGTGGAGCGTTGCCCGGACCGAGGGCGACTCGTACCCGACGTGGCCGTTCACCTCGACCCGGTGGGTCTGCCCGTCGATGCGTGCTTCGATGACCGAATCGCCGGACATCATGAAGGCATTGGCGGTCTGGGCCTCGAAGTCTTCCCTGTCTAGGTAGAGCCGTGGCTTGTCGCGATACGGCGAGCCAGAGGTGGGACACGCCGTCTCACAGTTGCCGCACTCGTTGCAGAGGTCAGTGAGAACCGCGATCTGGAGGCCCTGGTTTGCGCTGAACCGGGTCCGCTCGCCGGCCCGGATCGTGCCGTCGGACAGCTGGAGGGCAGGGAGATCGACCTCCACGGGGCTCATCTCGTAGGTCATGAGTGCCATGTTCGGGCACACCCCGACGCAGAGGCTGCAGATGTCATCGCAGTCGAGGCACCGGCTCGCTTCGGCCATCGCTTCTTCAGAGGTGTAGCCGAGAACGGTCTCCTCGAACCCGTCGCGTTCGTCGAGCGAGCTGACCCGGATCGGTGTCCGATACTCTCGGCGGGCCCGGCGGACGATCAAGTCGTGCACGTCGATCGAGGTCGACTCGTCCGCGACCGGCGTTGGCTCGGTCGGCGTGGGCTCGGTCGGGCTGTGCGTGGCGATGACTGCAGCCGCCACCCGCTTGCCATCGGCCACGGCCTTGACGACCGACGACGGACCGCTGGCCGCCACGTCACCCGCGGCGTAGACACCAGAGATGGACGACTCGAAGGTCGCGGGATCGACATCGATGTAGCCGCGGCTCGTCAGCTGGGGAACCTGGTCGCCGAAGAAGTCGAGGACCGACTCTTGGCTGATCGCCAAGATGAGCGTGTCGAGCGAGATCTCGAACTCGGAGTCGGGCACGACGAAGGGAATGTTGCGACCCGACGCGTCGCGCTCACCTCGGTACTCGGTCCTGGAGCAAACGAGCGCCGCCAGCCGGCCGTCCTCCACCTCGAGCCCGGCGGGCGTGGCCAGCTCGACGATGTTGATGCCCTCGTCGACGCTGGCCTGGATCTCCTCGGGATCGGCCGGCATCTGGTCAACGGTGCGACGGTAGATGAGGTTGACCTCCCGAGCTCCGACCCGCAGCGCCGAGCGGACGCAGTCCATTGCCGTGTCGCCGGCTCCGATGACACCCACCTTGTCTCCGATTGGCATCGGATCGCCAGCGCGAACGCTTCGCAGGAAGTCGATCCCGGCGATCACGCCCTCGGCGTCGTCACCGGGAAGGTCGAGCCGGTTGGCCAGTTGGGCGCCGACGGCCACGATCACCGCCACGTAACCCTCGGCGCGGAGATCGTCGATCGTGAAGTCGACTCCGGCCTTCTGGCTGTAGCGGACGTCGACGCCGAGCCCCTCGAGCGTAGCCATGTCTTGCTGGATGTCGCTGCGAGGCAGGCGGTACGTGGGGATCGCCCCGCCAACCATGCCGCCAGAGTAGGGGTGGGCCTCGAAGATGGTGACCCTGAAGCCTGCTCGCCCGAGCTCGAGGGCCGCTGCCGTGCCCGCCGGCCCAGCTCCGATGATGGCGACCTTTCCCGGCGAGGCTCGCTTACGGCTCAGAACAACCGGCTGGCTCTCCTGGCTCATGATGAACCGCTTCATGTGCCGTATCGCGAGGGGCTGGTCCAGGTGGGTGCGAATGCACGTGTCTTCGCACAGGTGGTCGCAGACACGGCCGAGGATGGTCGGGAGGGGATTGTCGGCGCGAGTGAGCTCGACGGCCCGGGCGAAGTCTCCATCGTGGACCGCCTTCATGTACTGCGGGACCTTCTGATCGATCGGGCACTCGTCGACGCAGGGGGCCTCGATGCAGTCGAAGTAGCGCAGCTCGCGTTGGGTCTTCGACCGGTCCGTCCGGAACGAGTGCTTGTGGTACCGCCAATCGGACCGTACATGGTCGGTGTGCTGGCGGAGGTTGACGCGGGCCAGCGTCTTGAGCGCCAGCTGGACGATGACCTCAGCCCGCTCGGCATCGAAGCCAGCTCCGGCGGCCCAGTCGGCAATCACCAAGCCCGCGGCACAGTCGCCCATATCGGCCCGGAGCGCCTCTTGCAGTGCGTGGCACAGGTCTTGTCGCAGGTCGAGACCGCTGTCGCCGATGGCCGCCGATCGAAGCGACATGGCGAATTCGTCGAAGTTCGGCTGGGCGATAGCCGACTTGATGATGAAGTCATCGATGTCGACGGCACCGACTTGGTCCATGGCCGCATCGAGGTTCTCCATGTACTGCAGCATGCGGAGGTACCCGCCGGACTTGAGCAAGTCGGAGCACACGGTGATGGTCTTCATCCCGCAACCGATGAGCTCGGCGACGTTGAAGCAGTCGGCCCCGCCAGCGAACGACATCACGAGGTCGCCGCGGTACTCCTCGGACAGCCTCGATGCGAGGTTCGTCGTGAGCGCGTGCAGGGGCCGGCCCGAGAGGTACATCATCTCGTCGCCGGTGAAGACGTCACGCCAGTTCTCCACCTCGAGCGTGTTGCTGAGCTTGACGCCGAACGTGAGGTCGTGATTGGCGGCGACCCGGCGGAGGTTGTGCAGCATCGGCACGGCATCGACGTACATGAGGTCGTGTCCGAACGCTTCGTCGGGGACGGGCACGTCGGCGAAGGACAGGTCGCGGTTCAGAATCGCCCGCACCCGATCGGCGCCCAACAGCGTCGGGTTGCACTTGACCGAGGTGTGGAGGCCACGCTCTTCCATGAGGTAGAGGCAGATCCTCTCGATCTCGTCGGGAGGACAACCATGCATCGTCGACAGCGTGATGTTGTCGGACAGCCGGGACGGGATGTCGATGTTGCGTACCTCCGGGTACCGGTTGGCCACGATGTCGACATAGGCCGGAAGGTAGGCGGAAGCGTCGTCCATGGTGTCGAGGAACCACTGCACATTGGGCTTCAAGATGCCTTCGAAGTTGTACCCGACGCTCATGTTGAACAGCATCCCGGGCTGCTCGCCATGCCACCCGAACTTGTGGTGCAACGCATGGATCAGCACCCAGGCCCGCAGGTACTCGTCGAACGACTCGTACACCTTGAGCTCCTGGGACCACTCGACGTTGTAGCCCTCGTCCTCAACATCGATGCACGGCTTTGGGATGTCGAGCTCGTCGAGGGTCTGGATCGTCTTGAGCTCGAGAACACGAGCGCCGACCGCCCAGGAAACGATGATGTTCTGGGCCATCTGCGTGTGGGGGCCAGCGGCCACACCGAACGGCGTATCGAGCTCGACACCGTACGCCTCGGTGCGGAACCGATCATCGGGACTGGGCACGAAGAGGGCCGACTGGGGAACGCCGAAGAGGGCGTCCTTCGCTTCGAGCTCATCGAAGACCCAGTCGGTGAGTTGCTCCATCGAGATCGGGTGGAATCGGTCGGACATGATGCGCTCTCCTCGTTCCTACCCCGCCTCAGAGCTTGGCGTGGAGGCGGGCGGCCTGCTCCCGGGCTCGGGCCCGAACTTCTGCCGCGTCGACCCGAGTCGGCTTACCGTCTGCGAGCACCACCTCGCCGTCGATCGTGATCTCGACCGGCATCACCCCCGGGGTGAATGCGAGGTGCCACGGATCCATCGGCTCGTAGGACCAGGTCACCTGATCGCCGCGCGCCTCGGGCATGAGATCCCAGCCGGCTTCGAGCCACGACCAGGCGTCGTCGGGTCCGCTGGTGACGTCCACCGATCGCTGCATGACGTAGGCGAGCCGGAAGGCCTCGATCATGTTGGCGCCGATGCCGTCAGTGCCGAGCGCGACCGGGTTCGAGAACCGGACGGGATTGGCGTAGCCGACGGCGTTGTTCAGGTTCGACCTGGGGTTGTGGACCATGGTGCCGCTCAGCCCGTGGTCAGCGGGCAGATGGACTCCGTGTACCAGCAGCCACCGCTCATTGGTCAAGCCGTCCAGTCGAGTTGCAGCTTCGATGTCGTCGACGCCCTCGGCAACATGGATGTGGACCCCCACTCCTAGATCGTCGGCCAGCCCAGCCGCTGCCTCCAACGATTCGTCGCTGCAGGTGAACGAGGCGTGCACCCCGACGAATCCCTGACCGCCTCCCTTGAGGAACCTCTCGTTCTCGGCGAGACCGCGTCGCGCGCCGTCGGGTCCGTGACGGTCGGTGATGCCATAGGCCGTGTTGACGCGTACGCCCACCTCAGCACAGGCCTCGGCGATGACGTCGAGGCTGCCCTCGATGGCGTTCGGAGACTCATGGTGATCGACGATGGCGGTCGTGCCGTTCTCGAGCGCCTCGACCGCCCCGAGCATGGCCGACCAGCGGAGCATGTCGAGATCGAGGGCGGTATCGAGTCGCCACCAGATCTGTTCGAGGATCTCGAGAAAAGTGGTCGGTGTCTTGGGCGGCGGGGGCATGCCCCGTGCCAGCGCCGAATACAGGTGGTGGTGAGCACATACGAGGCCGGGGGTTGTTGCGGTCATCAGCGATCTCCACGAGTTGTGCGTTGTAATGACTGGCGGCGGAGGCTTCGTCCCGGTCCGGTTGACGCCACCTCGATCCGACGCTCACCAGTCAGCATCAAGACGAACGTGCAGCGACGACAGAGACCTTTGACCCATCACTACCCCGATCAGCGAATCAGGGAAGGCCTGGTTCGCCCACCTGACCGCGCTGTCGTCACAATGGCGATACTCGGCTGGCGTCGGCGCGCCTGGAGACATTTGTCGGGCACCGCCGAGCGATCGCCGCACGGGGCGGCTGGGTGACCTGATGGGGCTTGCCGCGATGGG
>JAOTYQ010000261.1 GCA_029861725.1 Acidimicrobiia bacterium
CTTCGGGCCAGAGTCGGACCTTACGCATCACCTGGGGATCCTGACGTCGCCCGCAGGTTCCTTCGGGTGGTGAGCCGGTCGGCCGGGAGAGTGGCTGCGAAGCCCGACTGTCCCGGCCGACCGTCGCTGGCCACGGATTACGGGCTGACCCGGTGTCCACGGCTGCCGGTCGGCGGTCCGCCGCGGCGGGTGACCCGGCACCGAGCGAGGAGCAGCGCACTGCCGATGATGCAGTCGAGCCCGTCAAGCAGTGACCTTGGCCTTTGCCTGCTCGTACTCGCGATCGGTGATCACCCCCGCGTTGTGGAGCGAAGCCAGATCTGCGAGCTCATCACTCGCGCTCTTGGTGGAGCCACCGACGCTGCGAAGGTAGTTCTGATAGTTCTGAACGCTCTCTTCATACGTTGTATGGGAGCCGTCGATTCGGTGCCTCATGCCGTCACCGTGAACGAGAAGATACAAGAAGACACCGAGGTAGGGCAGGAAGATGATGGCTATCGTCCAGGCCATCTTTCCCAGCCCCGAAAGGTCGGATCGCAGGATGTCGGCGAACACAATGATCACGAGCCAGATCCAGAGAACGAAGAGGAAGAACCAGAACATCGACCAGAGTACTTCGCCTACTCCCCATTCAGCTGCAACAATCATCTGAAGTGCTCCTTTTGCGCGGCGGGTGCTGAACAGCACCGAAGATCGGTGATGACTACAGCTTGTGTCTCGACCTTTCGATCGTCTAGTTCTTCGCTGTCATTCACCCGGGTGACCGTCTCGCGCCGCCGAGGGCCCGATGAGACGGCGAACCCCTCAGCGAACGAGCGATGCCGACGGCCCGTGGTCCAATCGACCGTCATCGATTCACCCGCAGAAGGTGGTGACGGCCACGTTGGAGGGGCGCTTTGATGGACGCACCAGGGCGATCGGACACGCGATGAGAGGTCCATTCCACGATCAGGTCTCCCTGAGCAGGGGGGAGCGAGCGAGCTTCGAGTATCTGCGCCGACGATTCGGTGCGGTCCCGAACACAGAGCTGCGCGATGCGTCGCTTGGTTGGCCGACCAGGCTGCGGCTCATGGCGTGGAGCCACCCCGTGGCCCTGGCCTCGCTGGTGCCGCTCGGCGTCGCAGTGATGTTTGCCGCCGTGTTGAGCTGGTGGCCGGCCGGGCTGATCGGCGCGTTGCTGGTAGCCATCGGCCAACTTGGCGTCGCCGAGCTCCTGCGCATTCGCTACCTTGGGTGCCGGATCCGCCTTCGTGGGGATCCAGACCTGCAGTCACCCTCGGGCTGTTGAGAGTTCACCAGGGGTGACCTGGGCCCTGCCCCAAGGAACGCAATCATCACTCGTCGATCGTGGACGTCAGCTTCTGAGGATTCGGGCCTTTTCGACGGCGAACTCCTCGTCGCTGAGGGCCCCCATCTCCTTGAGCTCGGCCAGCTTCTTCAGCTCGTCGAGCCGATCGGGTGGGGGTGCTGGCGGTGCGGACACCGGTGGAGGAGCGGGCGCCACTGGCGGGGGCGCAGCATAAGCAGGTGGCGGCGGCGCAGCGTAGTCGGCCGGCTGTTCCTCCAACTGATCCAGGCGGGCATCGGTGGATGCTCGCCGCTTTCCGCCTTGATAGGCGGCGGTGGCGACGGCGCCGCCGACCAAGGCTCGGCGGACGGGACGGACTCGACGCAATGGCATGTGATTCTGCTCCTTGTTTGACTGTTCGCTGTTGAGTTGCTGTCGGCTGGGTCTCAGACGAGGTCGAGTTGGTCGAGGAGCTCGAGCGCGTCGGTCTCCGACCAGACCTCGACGATCACGCCCTCTTCCACCCGGGCGACGTTGATGACCTGAACCGAAATCGAGTTGCCGGTTGGGGGATAGCCGACCAACGAACCGGTGTTGGTTCCCGATACCTGGAAACGAGTGGCGACTCGGTCATCTTCGGCGATCTGGTCCTCGACCCTGATCATCATGTCGGGGAAGGCCGAGCGATACTCGGCCATCGTGGCCACGATCTCATCCGTGCCCCGAGTCGACCCGAGTGGCCCGCCGTGGAAAACGACCTCGGGGCTGAGGGTCTCGGCCAGAGCGGTCAGCTGACCTCTCCCGAACCCGTCTTCGAGCAGGCGTCGGACGGTTTCCTTCGAATCGCTCATCGATCCTCCCTTGTTCTCCGGATTTGGCTGCAGGCGCTCTAAGCGCAGCTCCATCGTCCACCCTTCGCGCCGTCAGGTCATCACCTAGCTCATCGATCACCCGGGTGAATCGAAGCAGCCCGGCAGGTGGAGCGGCCAGGCCGTCGTCGTCGCTCGACCGCAACGACCCCGCTCGCTCCGCTGAGTTCCCCGGTCGAGTCGACGTAGATCGAGGGCACTACAGCCGTCTGGCGGGCACCCGGCGCATCATGCCAATCGCCCGGCCGTCCAGCCGCTCGACGATCAAGAGAACGATGTGGGCCAGGACGAGGGCAAAGGACGCCTCCACGGCGTTGCCTCCTCAGGTGCTGGCGTGGTGCGTTCCGACGTTACCGCAGGACATCTACTCTCCCGTGACGGCCATATGAGCTGGCGTCGAACATCGCATGAACATCTTTCTCACCGATCCGGAATCGGCGGTTAATGGCTCGGCCTGGCTGGCTGATGTCAGTTCGTCTTGCGCGACCTCGTGGCCCCGGCCTTCTTGGTCGACTTCTTCGCTGGGGCCCTCTTGGTTGCCGCGGTTTCGACTTCGGATTGCTCGGCCTCGGCGTCGTCGGTGTCGGAGCCGCCGAGGCCGGGGACCACCTTGTAGGCAACCGCGCCAGCGGTCGCCACCGTCACTCCCGCGGTCTTCGCTGTCAGCTGGCCGCTACCCCTGATCGCTTCGGCAACGATGTGTGCGGCGCCCTCGACGACCTCGCCAACTAGATCAGCAGCGCCGATGCCGGCCCGGGCCACGACCTCACCGGCACGATCACCCTTGGGATCCCATTGATGCAGCCGCCGCAGGACCAACCAGCCCCCGAGTGCGCTTGCTCCGCCGACCAACGTTGTTTCGAGTACTGCCATGTTCTTCACCCTTTCCGGGTTCTTCTTGTGCTATCGGTTTGTCGCATCGTGATCTCAATGAGCGGCGGCATGCACGTGGCTAGGAGGGGTGTACAGGTTCGGGGTTCCGCCGCGTTGGATGATCATCTGACCGATCCGCTCGGCCATCCCAGGGACCACGAGCGATGCCCCGTTGCCCCGACTGCCGCTCCGGTGGCCTGGACCCAGCCGACGGGACCGAGTGGTCGGCACCCAAAGAACTGACTGAGACCTGGGGTCTGGATGGTGGCCACGAGCACGCCCGCGCTCAGAGCGGTGGCGCCGATCACGAGCGGGCTTCGTCCGCTGCTAACGAGGGTCTGCGCCAGCTGTGTACCGACGAGGCTGGCTAGGGCGACAGTGCTGGCGCGGGTGGGTGTGCCGGTCAGCCGGGCCATGGCCCAGGCGGCACTGGCGCCGGCGGCGGTGGTGCCAGCGCGAACGGCGATCTCCCGAGTGAGGGCGTCACCGAGCGATGCGTCTGGTCCTTCGTGGAGCAGCCGATCGGGGTTGCGGTCGCGTGGTTCTCGTAGGGCGATTGCCAGGGCCGGGGCCATGTCGGTCAGGAGATTGACGAGGAGCAGCTGCCTGGCGTTCACCGGTGCGGTTCCACTGAGGGCGGTGCCGGCCAAGATGAACCCGATCTCGCCGAGGTTGCCACCGACCAGGATGGCAACCGCGGACCGAACCGACTCCCACATGGCCCGACCTTCGACGATGGCGTCGACGATCGTCTCGATCCTGTCGTCGGTCACCACCACATCCGCAGCCGACCTCGCAGCCGCAGTACTGGTTGGACCGCCGAGGGCGATGCCTGCATCGGCCAAGCGGATGGCGGCGGCGTCGTTGGCGCCGTCACCGGTCATGGCGACGGAGCGGCCGGTCCGCTGGTAGGCCTCGACGATCCGGACCTTTTGAACGGGTGTCACTCTGGCGAACACGGCGACGTCGCTGAGGATTTCGTCGAGTTCCTGGTCGGTCTTCTCGTCCAGCTCGGCGCCGACGAGGACGGCGCCTCCGTTCAATATGCCTAGTTCGGCTGCGATCGCCTCGGCCGTGCTGGCGTGATCGCCGGTGATCATCGCGACGTTCACGCCGGCTGCCGCGACATCTTGTAGCGCGGCAGCCGCACTGGGCCGGACGAGGTCGGCGAAGGCGAGGAGCCCCACGAGTTCGAGGTCGGCGCGATTCGTATCTTGGGCGAGAACGGTTTCCGCTGGGGCGGTCGTCTCGGCGACGGCAAGGACTCGGAGCCCTCGTCGACCGAGGCCTTCGATCTCCTTGTCGAGAGCACGCCGTGTCCGATCATCGATCGGCACGCTGCTCCCAGTCTGACGCCAGCGATCGCAGAGTGGAAGCACCGACTCGGGCGCGCCCTTGATCGAGAGCAGTCGGCTCGAGGTGCCGTTGTCGGCGAGGACTGCGTGATAGCCGCGTCCGGACTCGAACGGGATCTCAGCCAGTCGGTCCCAACTCTCCATGTCATGGGCTTCGTCGATGCCGGCCTCGGCGGCGGCGGCGGCGATCGCACGGTCGGTCGCGTTTGGCAGGACGTTGTCGCTGTTTGGGGGCGGCGTGGAGCGGGAGGCAGCAGCGAGAACGGCCCTGCCCCCCTCGCTGAGCGACTCCATCGGTTCCTCTTTCCCCCCGGTGGAGACAAACACGAGCGAGATCGAGCCCTGCGTCAGGGTGCCGGTCTTGTCGAAACAGATCTGATCGACGCGACCGAGAGCTTCGAGGGCCCGCGGGTTGCGGACGAGGGTGTTGTTGGCCCCTAGCCGTCGAGCCGCGGCGATTTGGGCGATCGTGGCGAGCGCCGGCAGGCCTTCGGGCACGGCGGCGACCATGAGGCTCACCCCGGAACCGATAGCGGTCCGCGTCGGCTGGCCGCGAAGGAAGCCGAGCCCGGTCACTCCAGCGCCACCAGCAAGGGAGACCGGAACAGCCAGTCTGGTAAGGAGGCCGAGCCGCTGCTCGACGCCCGACGGCGGGGGTTTGGGACTGGCGGCCAGGCTCCGACCGCTCTCGGTATCGACACCGACTGCGACCACCACTGCCACCGCGCTCCCTGTTGCTATGGCAGCGCCCTCGAACAGCATCGAGGCCCGCTCGGCCACCGGTGCACCCGGTGTAGCCTCGACGGTCTTGGTCACGGGCAGCGATTCGCCGCTGACGCTGGACTCGTCTACCTCGAGATTCTCGGCGACGAGCAGACGACAATCCGCTGGCACGATGTCACCGCCAGTGAGCTCGATGACGTCGCCAACGACCAGCGTGTCTCTGGGCACTCGGCGCGTTTCTCCACCGATCCGCACGGCCACGTCGATTTCGCTGTCCTGTTCAAGACGTTGTATCGAGCGCTCGGTCTTCATGCGCTGCACTGCCCCCACCAAAGCGTTGCCACCGACGACAGCGCCAACGAGGGCGGCGTCGGTCACCGAGCCCACCGCAGCCGACAGCGCTGCCCCGAGGCCCAGCAGCGGTGTCAACGGGTTGGACAATTCGTCGGCCGTAGCTCGGACCAAGCCGGCAGGTTCCTCCGTCACCCCAGCGGTTGAGCTGGCGAGACGATGTGCCCGGTCCTCACCGTCGAGTCCCTCGGAGCTGGTAGCGAGACGTTCGAGCGAATCGCCCGGCTCCAACTCGTGCCAGTGCTGACCGGGCAAGGGACGCGGCGCTTGGCGGTTTCCGGCCTGATGACCGGCCAACGCGCCGAGGCCGACGGACATGATAGCGCTGCCGTTGACCGGCAACAGCGCACGCTCGGCCGCCGACCGGGACGGGCCGAGCAACGACCAAACCCCTCCGGTCGATGCACCGGCCAAAGCTACGAGAGCACTTCGCCGGCTCACTTCCCGGGCGGTCGGGATCGAGTCGATGATCCGCCACACGTTTTCCAGACCCGGACCCAGCACTATGTGTGCACTCCACGGGATACGTTTGCCCTTCTCCACGATGCCAAGGCCGACATCGGCGGCCCGAAGAGCGTTCGCGTGGCCAGAACCGACCAACATCACCACTCGCCCTGACCGCTGCAGTTCTTGGATTTCGCTCACGATCCGACTACCAGCCAGGCGACGGTCGAGACCGAAGCGCCGCGCCAACGCGCCGTTCCCGCCGCACAACATGACCTCGAGGCCGGCGTCGAGGCCGGCCCGTACGACGTCGGCTGCCAGCGTCGCCGGTTCCCGCTGCACAGCTACGAGCGCCTCGAGCCGGTCGTCGTGCCACAGCCCGAGTACTTTCAGTCCCCCCGCACCAAGCCGTCGGCCCCGACTCTTGGCCCCTCGGGGAAGCGGGAAAGCGCCGCTGTTGAGCGGCGCGAGGCACCAACCACGCCGACGATGATCGTCGAGCGGGTCCGTCGGATCGAACAGCTGACGAGCTCGAGCCTTGCATTCCACCACGTCGGACTCGTCGCTGAAGCCGACCACGTCGCCGATCGCCCAGTGATCGGATCTGACGACGTCGGCCTCCAAGACAAGCGTGTCGACCCGGTCCAAGCGGCGCAGTGCCGCCGGATCCATCGTGATCACGTCATGGCCGGCCAGCGTCCGATCGAGCTGTGCCGCGAATGCCTCACGGCCGATGGTCGCCGCCTTCGGGATCCCTGACAGGAGGAGCTTCGACGCCCGTCGAGGATCGCTGGTCGCGCCGAGCACAACGCCGGCTGCGCCTAGCGACCCAAAACCTGCTCGATCCGCGTAGGCCTCGATCGGGCCATCGGGCAGGGCGACAGGCCGCTCAGGGTACTCCTCTGCCGGGTGACCGACGCTGTGTCGGCCCTCGACCAGCTGCGGCTCCCTCCGTTCCCATGTGGCCCGTCTCGCCTGCTGTTCCCGCACAGCGAGGGAGCGATGCGCGATGTCGACCGTGAGGCCGAGCGGACCCTGACTCAGCGCCTGGGCGGCGGCATTGACAGTCGAAAGCACAACGTCAGTAGCCGGGGGCCCGAGCCGGCTCTCCAGAAGATGCCGAACCCGTGGCTGGCTGTCGACCACCGAGATCAAACCAGGGACCTCGCTCGGGAGCCGGATGAGCCGCAGCATCTGACCGGTGGTTGCTGCACCCAAACCGACAATATCGGCGGCGATGGCGAGCATATTGCGCACAATGGGTTCACGATCGGCTGGGTGATCGGGCCGATCGTGGGGAAAGCGCTCCTCTGATGCTTCGTGCAGCTCCTCGATCGTCTCGAGCGTCTCGACCAGATCGTCCGGGGACACCGCGTCGGGATCGAACATGACGATCAACCGGCCGACGACCGCGTCGACCTCGGCCCAATGGACACCTTCGAGCTCTTCGATCACCTTCTGGGCCTCGGCCCCCAGCGCCGCCCCATCCGGGTGGTGAACACGGCGGACCTCGATGTGAGCGCGACCTTCGGATGAGGCCGCGATCCGGCGTTGATGGCGACCCTCGGCAGTACCAAGCCACCGCAACCCTGCCCGGACAGCACCAATAGGATCGCCCACCGGGGAAGACGGTGGACCGAAGCTGCTCATCGGCCGCTACTCCACCCAGCTCGAGGGGCGCCTCGTCGGACGCTGTTCATCATCCCGGCCGAGACCCGTTTCTCCATGCGACCTGCCGCGGCCTCGACAAAGAAAGCGTTGCCGCCGTGCGGCTTCCTCGGCCCGACCCTGGTGCGCATAGGTGACAAATGGGTGAATTTCGGCCACACGCCAACTCCTCTCGGCTGCAAATGTCCCGCTCCCCCAATCGTCAAGACAGTGCCATGGGCCCTTCTGCCAAGCGTAGTACCGGCTCGGAACCAGCGAAGAGCCAGACCGATTATCACCCGGGTGAAGACGAGCTCCGCTCCTGGCTGGTCAGCCGCCAGCCGGATGACGATTCCGAGATTGCGTTCGACGAGGGGGACGATGCCCGGCCGACCCACCGTGACGACGACCTGCTGCCCGCCGACCAGGCGGCCCCGGTAGACGTGACCGATCGACGACCGCATC
>JAOTYQ010000007.1 GCA_029861725.1 Acidimicrobiia bacterium
CAGCCAGTCGACGAAGTCGATCCCTCTCGTCCAGGCGCCCGAAAAACGCCGCCTCGGATGTTCGCCCGTCCAGCAACCGTTTCCCCTGCCTGATCCGGCGTCGGTCCCTCGGTGAACATCACCGAGTCTCGACGAAGCTTGGTTCTCGTCTTCTGGTCCCGTCGATGCTCGCTGTACGTGTCGGTAGGTGTTGTACGTCTGTACGTCGCCGGGCACGAGCACTGGTCCCGAAACTCCGACCAGGTCGGAGCCCAAGCTCGTGGGGCACGTCGCATTCGACAGCCAACAGCTTATTCTAGCGGGCGCTCCACACGACTTCGTGATCGAGTGCTCACGACGGGGGGCCGATCGTGAGCACCACCCGGCGGTTCCGGCTCCGGCCCTGCTCGGTCGTGTTGTCGGCGACTGGCTCGGACTCGCCCATACCGACCACGACGAGCCTCGTCGGGTCGACGCCGCCTGCGACGAGCTCGACCGCCACCGCGCCGGCCCGCGCCTCGCTCAGCGTCAGGTTGTCGACCGCCGAGCCGACATCGTCGGTGTGACCCGTGATCGTGACCACCCCCGCGATCCGATCGACCAGGTCGTCGAACCCGGCCAGCAGGCGCTCGGCCCGGGGGCTCAACCGGCTCTCGCCAACATCGAACGCGATCGTGTCGGCGATGACCGCATGGAACGTCCCCTGGCGGACACCGATCTCGAAGTCGCCGGCCGGTTCGAAGACCTCGAGGTCGTCGGGGAAGCGGATCAGCTCGTAGGGAGCCGACGTCGCGGGGTCGATTTGGATCTCGTCGCTCACGTGGTCTGGACCGTAGAGCTCGACGGCGGCGGCGACGATCTGATCCCGCAGTGTCCGGCTCGGGACGATCCCGGCCAGTGTGAGCTCGCGGCCAACGGCGGTCGCTCGCAGCTCCGGGGCGGCCAGGTCGGTCACGTCGAGCCCGTCGACCCCCAGGGGAGGGAACCCCGACTCGGGGGAGAGGGCGTCGCGAAGGAACTCGAACGATGCCCGGTCGGGAACCGTGCCGGTGAGCACCGCTCGGTCGCCATCGATCCGTAGGTGGCCACTGAGGAGACGGGTGAAGTTGCGGATGAGGAAGGGAGCCCGGCCGAGCCACGCGGCAGCGGCGACCTCGGGATCGACGGCGACAGCGACCGTGGCTCGTTGACCGTAGGTACGGTGGGCCGCATCGGTCATCGCATCGGCCGTCGCCTGGTCGGGGACGGAGCCGGAGACCGTGAAGGCGAAGTCCTCGAGCCGCAGGTCGATCTCCGCTGCCCGGTGTTCGCCGCTGCCGTCAGAGGCGGAGGCGGCGTGGCCTTCGGGCCGGGTCGCCGCCTCGGGTCGCGGTTGGTCGCCGATGCCGTCGGCGGTCACCCACAGGCCGGCGGCCACCGACGTGACGGCCAGGAGAAGACCGATCAGGCTCCCCAGCAACGGTCTCGGCCACCGGCGACGTCGCGGCCCGTCACCGGTTCCCTCCTGGCGGTGGCGTGCCCGGGACCGGAGGTTATCGAGGTCGCTCATCGTTGCCCCTAGGCGGCTGGTCGACGCCCGCTCCTTGCCCGAGCCCGTACGGTACACGCCCCACTTGGTGGTGGGGCGCACCACCAGTCCCGCATCCGAGCCCGGCGGCCCGTTGACCACCGTTGGCCCCCAGATCGATCTCTCACCCGGGTCGATCTACCCAGACCGGTACCCTGAGGCGCTCGTTTGGCGTTTACTCAGGCGAGCGGTGCTCCTGCCTGGTAGCGGCGCGAGCGGTGTGGGGCGCTTCCGGCGGATAGGCATGACATCAGTCTCAGCAGGCAACACCAGGGGCGCGCCGGCTCAGTCCTGGGCCGAGCCTGACTTCGCGCCCGTGCTGCGGGCAGCCAAGGCAGGCGAGGGGATGGCCTTCGAGCGGCTCTACCGGTGGCTGGCCCCGCAGGTGACGAACTTCGCGGCTGCCCGGGGCGCCGAAGACCCCGAAGGCATCGCGAACGAGGTGTTCCTGCGGGTCTTCGACCTGCTCGACCGGTTCGAGGGCGAGGGCACCGCGTTCCGGTCGTGGATCTTCACCATCGCCCGGAACCAGGTGATCGATGCCCACCGAGCCCGCTCCCGACGGCCTCAGGTCGCCGGGAGCGACATCCCCGACCTCCCGGTCGAGGCCGCCGAGAGCCAGGCGATGCGAAGCCTCGGAGCCCAACGGATCGGCTCGCTCCTCGCCGTGCTGAGTGACGACCAGCGGGATGTGATCCTGCTCCGGATGATTGCCGATCTGAGCCTCGCCCAGGTGGCGGTGGTGGTCGACAAGCCGATCACCGCGGTCAAGGCGCTCCAGCGGAGAGGTCTCCGCCGACTCCAGTCCGAAATCCTCTCCGAGGTGATGACCCCATGACCGAGCCCTTCGATCCTGTCAGGTACACGCTCGACGACGACGAGCTCGACCACCTCCTCACCGGAACGGCCGAACCGCTCAGCGTCGATGTCGACCGCAACCCGGTGGCGTCGTTCTTCGCCGAAGCCCGCGGGACCGTCTTCGCCGCTCACCCTCGTCCGAACGACGGTCTCGTCGAGTTGTTCGCCCGGGTCCCTCCTGGCCGGAACTCGGCGGCGGCGTCGGCGGGTGGGAGCGCCACGTCGGTCATGGATCGACCGGTGGTCGGTGACGTCGGCAACACCGGTGGGGCCGACGCCGGCGCCGACTGGCACGGGGTTCCGTCTCGGGCTGGGGCGGGCACCGCTCGTCCCGCCGCGCCGGCCAGCGTCGACTCCTTCACCGTCGGCTACAGCGGCCCGCGACAGGTCGCGGCCCCGCCCAGTCGGGTCTACCGGCCGTCGATGCTCGAAGCGATCATCCAGGCGGTACGGCCCACGACGACCAAGCTGCTGATGGGACTGTCGCTCCTGCTGCTGCTGTTGATCGCGGGCCAAGCGGTCGGTGTGATCGGGCTCCCATCGGGCGACGGTGCGCAGAACGTAGCCGGGGTGGACACGTCCCTCGTTGCGCCGACCACCGTCGACGTCACCGGGACAGAGCCTGCGGTCGAGACGACCGACACCGCCGTGGCGTCGACCACGTCGTTGACCACCGCTCAGCCCGTCCCGACCGATCCCCCCACGACGACGCCAACCATCGCGCCGACGAGTCCGACCGTTGCGCCGGCGTCCACGACGACGCCGACCATCGCGCCGACGTCGACCACGACGCCGAGCTCCGAGAGCACGACCGCGACCTCCGCCGAGTCGACGACCACCACGCCGGTTGAGACCTCGGCACCGACGGTGACCGTCCCGACGAGCGCCACGGTCACCGTTATCGAGCCGACCACCACCGAGGTCCCGGTCGTGATCCTCGTTCCCGGCGTCGCGGCAGCTGCCCCCAACGACGTCCCGCCAGGCACCTACCGAGCCCCCGTCGACAGCCCGATCGGTTGCACGGTGATCGTCGTCAACGGAGACGGGAGTCAGGCCACCCATCAGGCCGGCAACGGTTCGGAGATCGTGTTCCAGCTCTTCGTCGGGTCGCAGGTCGTGACCTCGGCCGGCTGTCCGCAGGTGTACCGGCCAGTCGTGAGCTAAGTTCGCCGGCGGAGGGGTGAGCCGGTGATTCGGCCGGCGCCGGCGGCGACGACGGGAGCGCAGGACATGATCGAGTTGGGGTTGCGGTCGGCATCGGACCTGGCGGCATCGGTCCGGGCCGGTGACATCGGCGCCCGCGAGCTGCTCGACCACTACCTCGACCGGGTGAACCGGTTGAATCCCGAGATCAACGCGCTCGTGACGTTCGATCTCGATCGGGCCCGGGCCAGTGCAGCGGCGGCCGATGAAGCGATTGCCGCCGGCCAGCTCCGAGGCCCTCTTCACGGCCTGCCCTGCACGATCAAGGACGCGATCGCGACCGAGGGCCTGCTCACCACCGGTGGGGCTACCGAGCTGGCCGACAACGTCCCGAGCGAGGACGCAGCCGTGGTGCACCACCTTCGAGAGGCGGGCGCGATCCCGTTCGCCAAGACCAACCTGCCTCGCTGGTCGGCCGACATGCAGGCCTACAACGATCTGTTCGGCACGACCAACAACCCCTGGGACCTAGCCCGAGGGCCCGGCGGGTCCTCCGGCGGCGCCGCCGCCGCCGTCGCTTCTGGCATGACGACCTTCGACATCGGGACCGACATCGGTGGTTCGATCCGGGGGCCGGCCCACCTCTCCGGCATCTGCGGCCACAAGCCCTCGTTCGGTGTCGTCTCCGCTCTCGGGTACATCGATCACACCACCGCCGGGCTGACCGAGCCCGACGTTAACGTTCTCGGCCCGCTGGCCCGCACGGTCGATGATCTCACGCTCGTCTTCGACGTCATCGCCGGTCCCACCGCCGACCGCGCCCCGGGGTGGCGCTTGGAGCTGCCGCCTGCCCGGGCGACCCGTCTCACCGACTACCGGATCGCAGCGTGGCTCGACGACCCGGCCTGTCCCGTCTCCACCGTCGTCGCTACCGCGCTCGAGGGGGCGGTCCGGGCCATCGAGGCCGAAGGGGTAGCCGTCGACCGTTCCGCCCGGCCTGCTCTCGACTTCGACGTGGTGGGGCGGACCGGCCTCCCGCTCATCTCGGCGGCCACGTCGCCGGGCCGAACCGACGAGGAGTTCGAGACCTTCCGTCAGATGGTGCTCGACCCCGACGGCGTCGACGAGACCCTCCTGCGGCGGGCTCGGGCGTCGGCGACGTTCCATCGCGACTGGCTGCTGCTCACCGAGGAGCGCGAGCGGATCCGTCGCATCTGGCACGACTTCTTCGCGCGGTTCGACATCCTCCTGTGCCCGGTGCTGATCGTCCCCGCCTTCGAGCACATCCAGGAAGGCAACCTCTACACCCGGACCCTGACCGTCGACGGGGTCGAGCGACCCTATGCCGATCTGATCTCGTGGACCGCTCTGATCGGCATGGCGTACCTGCCCTCGACCGTCGTGCCGGTCGGTTGGACCGACGGTGGCCTCCCGGTAGGAATGCAGATCGTAGGGCCGTTCCTCGGCGACCGATCGACCCTGACCGTGGCCCGTCACATCGAACGCCTGACCGGTGGTTACCGTATTCCACCGATGGCCCAACTCGATTGACGTGGCGCAGGGGTTGCGACGCACACCGAACGGGCAGAACGGGAAGATGAGCATGGGAGAGGCAATCGTCGACGGCACCGACGGCACGGCACGGGCCCTGGCCCGGGTGGCGGAGCCGTTCCACGCCATCACCTACTACAGCCGCGAGCTGGCCGACCTCCGAGCGCACGGCTACCGCGGCTGGTGGCACGCCTACTTCGGGTACCGGCCGGCACCGATGGGGGCCGTCTCGGCGGGTACGGTCACGGCCGCGTTCTACAACTTCGCCCCAGCGATGGTCGCCCGGGCAGTCCCGGGCGTCTGGGACATCCGGACGCCGGCCGAGACCACAGCCCTGCGGCGCGACCTCGTCGCGGCCGCGCTACAGCGCATATTCCGGGGCACCGACGCCCCGGAGGCCGCCAACGCCGACGCCGTCGCCGAGGCGGCAGAGCTGATCCGAGCCGTCGGCGACTGCCCGGTCGCCGGCCGCCCGGTCTTCGGCGGCTACGCCGAGCTCGACTGGCCGACCGACCCGTTCGAGGTGATCTGGCACGGGTGCACGCTGCTGCGTGAGCACCGGGGTGACAGCCACAACCTCGCGCTCGCCGCAGCCGGCGTCGACGGGGTCGAGTGCCACGTTCTCATGGCCGGGCGAGGGCACGGCAACCGTCCGACGATCACCGCCATCCGGGGTTGGACCGACGACGAGTGGGATGCCGCCGTCGAGCGGCTCGCCGGCAGGGGATGGGCCGATCCAGCCGGCGCCCTCACCGAGCTCGGTCACGAAGCCCGGTCCGACATCGAGGCCCACACCGATCACCTCGCCGGCGAGCCGGTCCGACAGATCGGCCGCGAGGGAGCCGAACGCCTCACCGAGCTGCTCCGGCCGCTGGTCGACCACTTGGCCGCCGCCGGCGAGGTGTCCGGTCGGTGGCCGCCAGAGCACCTCCTGAAACCAGCCGACACACCGTGACCGGCCGCCGCCGGGGCACGAGCACGGGTCGCGGCCCCGATTCGGGCCCGCAGCTTGTCGTTGCGGCTCGATTACCCTGATGCAGATCAACAGCTCCAACGATCACTCCGGCGCCGGCTCCGTCCCGACCGTCACGGTCTGGGTCGATGGGCAGGCATTCCACGGACTCGACGGGCACACGCTCGGTAGGGATCACGCCGCCTCGATCACGGTCGACCACGCCCAGGTGTCGCGACGCCACGCCGCGCTCAAGTTCGACGGGCGGAGCTGGGCCGTCCACGACCTCGGCAGCACCAACGGACTCCACGACCAGACCGGACGCCATCCGGTCGTCGCGCTCCCCGCCGGCCGTACGCCGGTATGGTTCGGGCCGCCGGAGAGCTCACCGTGCGTGTACTTCGACATCGAGGCGATCGAGCCGGCGTCGGCACCTCAGCCCGGGCCGGCCGGTGCGGCGACCGCCCCGCCGACGAGGCTCTCGGGCCAGAACCCGGTTGCGACACCCCCCGCACCCTCGGCCCAGCAGGCTCCGCCAGGGGGAGCGCCCGCCAGCCGGTCGGCACCACCGCCCCCGCCCGCCTCGGTCCCGGGACCCGACAACGGGCCCCAGCCCTTCCGGAGTGAGCCGGGCACACCTGTCGCCGGGTCACCGCGATCGGTGCCGCCTCCACCTACGCCATCGGCACAGTGGGCACCTCCGCAGTTCGCCGACCCCGCACGGCGCGCAGCACCGGAGACCCACCATCGGCCACCTCCGCCGCCGGCGGTGAGCCTGAACACCGCGGGACTCGAGCAGAACATCGGCGAGCTGAGCCAGGTGATCCAGCCCCGCAACAGCCAGCTGATCATCGGTCGGGCCGCCGGTTGCGACATCTCGATCCCCGACCCGCTGGTCTCGCGGAAGCACGCCCGGCTCCTCCTCAACGAAGGCGGCGGCCGGATCATCGACCTCGGCAGCGACAACGGCACGTTCGTCAATGGTCAACGGATCGTCGACAGCCCGATCGTCGAGGGCGATCTCGTCGAGCTCGGCAAGGCCCAGTTCGTGCTCACTGGTGGCCGGCTGCAGCAGCACGTCGCCCACGGGCTGCCCCTCCAGGCCGAGAACCTCACGGTCACCGTCGCAGGTGACCTCGTGCTCCTGAGCGACGTGAGCTTCACGCTCCCCGCCGGCTCGATGACCGCAGTGATAGGTCCCAGCGGTTGCGGCAAGAGCACGTTGCTCAACGCCCTGACCGGCCAGCGACCGGCCAACACGGGCCGTGTCCTACTCGGCGGTCGCGACCTCTACGCCTCCGACGAGGGCCTCGGCCGCAGGATCGGCTTCGTCCCCCAAGACGATCCGGTGCACGAGTCGCTCAGTGTCCGCCACGCCCTCACCGCCGCAGCCAAGCTCCGGCTGCCGGCCGACACCACGGCGGCCGAGATCAAGTCCGACGTCGAGCAGGTCGCCGGCGAACTCGGCCTTGCCCAACGACTCGATACCAAGGTCAAGGCTCTCTCCGGCGGCCAGCGCAAGCGGGTCAGCGTCGGCTACGAGCTGGTCGGTGAGCCCCAGGCCCTCATCCTCGACGAGCCGACCTCCGGCCTCGACCCCGGTCTGGAGCGGGAGCTGATGGGCAGCCTCCGCCAGCTCGCCGACAAGGGCACGACGACGATCGTCGTCACCCACAGCGTGCAGAGCGTCGAGCTGTGCGACCTGGTCCTCGTGCTCGCCCCCGGCGGGCGCTTGGCCTTCATCGGCCCGCCGAGCAAAGTGGCCCAGCACTTCCGCTGCAGCGACCTGGCCAGCGTCTTCACCTTGCTGGGCACTCGAGAGCGGGCCGAGTGGGAGCTGGAATTCGCCCAGACCACCTCCTATCTCAAGTTCGGGGCGTCGGCTCCGCCGGCGACGGCGGCCCCCTCCACGCCGCTGCCGCCTCGCTCGTTCTTCCACGACCTCAAGGTGATGATCGTCCGCTACGTGCGACAGCTGATCGGCGACAAACGACGGCTGCTGCTCCTGCTGCTACAGGCCCCGCTGCTCGGGTTGCTCCTCTCGCTCGTGCTGTTCCGCGACGCCTTCGGGCCCGAGGCCGGGCCGTCGGCCACCCGGCAGTATCTCCTGGCCACCGTCCTGGCGATGACCTGGCTCGGGGGATCGAACAGCGTGCGGGAGATCGTCCAGGAGCGCGACGTGTTCCGTCGTGAGTGGGCCGTCGGGGTATCGGCTACGGCTCAGGTGCTCAGCAAGTGGCTCGTGCTCGGCTTCGCCACCATCGTGCAGGCGGTCGTGCTCCACCTCGTCGCTTCGACGCGCCAGCTCGACTCGATCGACAGCGGAGCCCTGCTGGCAAACGGGGAGATCGAGCTGATCCTCGCCCTCGCCGGGATCGGTGTCGCCAGCGTCGGCGTCGGCCTGCTGATCTCGGCCCTCGTCGACGACACCGCCAAGGCCCTCACGATGTTGCCACTCGTCATCATCCCGGTCCTGTTGCTCAGCGGGCTCGTCGTGCCGACCGCGGGGCGGGCCGGCGTGCAGGAGCTGACCTACCTCAACCCGGTGCAGTGGGGCGGCTCGGCGGCAGCGGTCGCGGTCGACCTGCGCAACAGCGAGGGGTGCAACCTCCCGGGCGGCGGCCCGGCGGGCGACGCCGACGCCCCCCTGAACCTGCCCGGCGGGGCGGGGGAGGCGTGCGACAACCCGCGGTGGGAGAGGTCGATGAGCACCCAGACCGTGAACTTCGTGCTACTCGTCGCCTGGTCGCTCGGCCTGCTGTTCCTCGCCGCGGCCGCTGCTCGCTGGTCGATGGGGCGACCGCTCAGGCGGGGCTGACCGAACGGCCGTCGCTCGTCCGCGGCCAGCGGGCAGGCGCGCTCACACGTCGGCCATCGCCTTGGTGATGTCGACCACGGCGTCCCTACCATCGCCGAACAACATGACGGTGTTGTCGGCGGCGAAGAGCGGATTCGGGATGCCGGCGAAGCCGGGACTCAGCGACCGCTTGACGACGACGACCGTCCTGGCCTGGTCGACGTCGATGATCGGCATACCGGCGATCGGGCTGTCGGGATCGGTCCTAGCGGCCGGGTTCACCACATCGTTGGCGCCGATCACGATCGCCACGTCGGTCCTGGCGAAGGTCGGGTTGGCGTCGTCCATCTCGACCAGCTGACCGTAGGGAATATCGGCCTCCGCCAGGAGCACATTCATGTGGCCCGGCATCCGGCCGGCCACCGGATGAATCGCGAACACCACCTCCGTGCCCCGATCCTCCAACGAGCGGGTCAAGTCGCGCACCGCGTGCTGGGCTTGGGCGACGGCCATTCCGTACCCGGGTACGACGACCACGCGGTCGGCGTCGTCGAGCATCAGCGCCACCTCCTCGGGCGAGGTCGACTTGATCCGGCCGCCGTAGATGTCGTCGGGGTCGAGTCCACCGCCAGCCGCTGCCAGCTGGGTGAACAACACGTCGACGAGTGATCGGTTCATGGCGACGCACATGATCCGGGTCAGGATCAGCCCGCTCGCTCCCACCAGTGAGCCAGCGATGATCAGCAGGCTGTTGCTCAACACGAAGCCAGTGGCCGCCGCCGCCAGCCCCGACATCGAGTTCAACAGCGCGATCACGACCGGCATGTCGGCCCCGCCGATCGGAAGGACGAATGCCGCTCCCAACACGAGACCCACGGCGATCAGAAGCCACAACCAGAGCTCGTTGGACGGCTGAGCGAGCAAAGCGAGCCCGAGCGCGACCACCGCTCCCACCCCGATGAGGTTCGCCACCCGGACCAGCTTCCCTTGCTGGGGGTGGAACGCCATCAGCTCCCGGAGCTTGGTGAACGCCACGACGCTCCCGGTGAACGTCACCGCCCCGATCGCCACGGTCAGGGCAGCGGCCACGACGAGGTCCACGGTCTCGGTTCCCTCGTCGACCGCGACGAGGAACGAGGCTGCTCCCACGAGCACCGACGCGCCGCCCCCGAACCCGTTGAACAGGGCGACCAGCTCGGGCATCCCGGTCATCTGGACCCGGGTCGCAGCGACCACCCCGATCGCGGCCCCGACGACGAGGCCGAGGGCGATCACGCCGTAGTCGACGATGGCCCGATCGGCCAAGGTGACGACGACCGCGAGGAGCATGCCGGATGCGCCGAGGAGGTTGCCCCTGACCGCCGTGCGGGGGCGGGCAAGGCCTTTCAGCCCGAGCACGAACAGGACCGCGGCGACGAGATAGCCGGCCTGGGCCAGGGTCGCGGGCCCGTCGCCCACCTCAGCGCCGCTTCGAGAACATGCCGAGCATCCGGTGGGTGACCAGGAAGCCGCCGACGACGTTGATCGTGGCCAGGACGACGGCGACGAACGCGAGCACCGTGGTCAGCGTGGCATGGTCACCGCCAGCGGTGAGGAGGGCACCGATCAGGCTGATCCCAGAGATGGCGTTCGAGCCCGACATGAGCGGCGTGTGGAGCGTCGGCGGCACCTTCGTGATCAGCTCGATCCCCAGGAACAGGGCGAGCACGAACAGGGTAAGCGCCAGGAGAAACGTCATGGCAGCGGCCCCTCTCCAACCTCCGGGCCTTCGAGGCGAGCCAAGACCTGGGGATGGACGACCTCGCCCTTCGTGCTCACCAGCGTGGCGGCGATGATGTCGTCGCTCCGGTCGAGCGCCAGGGTTCCGTCGTCTCCCGTCAGGTGCTCGACGAAGGCCATGACGTTCCCGGCGAACAGGCGGCTGGAGGTCTGTGGGGCCCGCGACGCCAGATCGGTCGGAGCCAGGATCGTCACACCACCGGACACCACCTCGACGTCGGGTTGCGACAGCGCGCAGTTCCCGCCTCGCTCGGCTGCGAGGTCGACGATGACCGCACCGGCACGCATCGCCGCCACCATCGCCGGACTGATCAGCTCGGGGCTGGCCGCCCCGGGGATCGCAGCGGTCGTGATCACGGCGTCGGCCTCAGCAACGTGGGGGGCGAGGAGCTCGTGCTGGGCCTGGCTCACCGTGTCGTCCTGCCGGCGGGCGTAGCCCCCAGCGTCCTCGGCGGGCTCGTCGGTGACGACGGCCTCGATGGCCCGGGCTCCGAGGGATCGGATCTGCTCGGTTGCGGCCCGCCTGATGTCGTAGCCCTCGACGACCGCGCCGAGCCGACGGGCGGTGGCGATCGCCTGGAGGCCGGCCACCCCGGCGCCAAGCACGAGCACCTTGGCCGCCGGGACCGTGCCCGCTGCGGTCATCATCAGCGGCAGCAGTTTCGGGACCCGGGTGGCGGCCAGCAGCGCCGCCTCGTAGCCGGCGACGGTCGCCATCGAGCTGAGCACGTCCATGCTCTGAGCCCTCGTGGTTCGGGGGAGCAGTTCGAGCGCGAAGAAGGTAGCGCCCGTGGCGGCCAGCTTCGCCGCGTCCGCCGGCCGCCAGAGCGGATCCTGGAGTCCGATGACGTGGTGATGCGGCGTGAGTGCCGCAACCAAGCGCTGCTGCCGGTCGGACGCCTCGGACCGTGGCCCGGTCACCATGGCGACGAGGCCGTCGGAGCCGAGGGTCTCCTCTAGGTCGGCCACTTCGGCGCCGGCTCGACGGTAGTCGTCGTCGGCGAAGCCCGCCCGTTCTCCGGCCCCGCCCTCGACGACGATCGAGTGGCCACGCTCGGCGAGTCTTGCCACGGCCGCCGGCGTCAGGGCGACCCGGCGCTCCCGCTCGTCGAGTTGGCTTGGTAGAGCGAAACGGATCACCGGCTCATCATCGTACCCGGCCGGGAACCCGGCCATTTCGCAGCGTATCGAACTGCGGGCGATCGGTGTCCAACCGTTCGGTCCTCGGGTTACCGGAACCCGTCCCGACCCGGGACCGTCCCGCGGGGCGCCTCGCCCGGAGTCTGGCCTCCGGCAAAACATCCCGGAACTTGACACAGAATCGCGGTTCACCGCCCCCAAAGGATCTACTCTAAAGCGACCCGGTCCCGATTGCGGCGAACGCCGCCACCCCGATCGCGATGCGGTAGAACCCGAACGCTCCGAGGCCGCGCGATTGCAGCCACGACACCATCCACCGGACCGAGACGATGGCGGCCGCGAAGGCCACGACGAGCCCGACGACGGGCGTCACGAGGCCGAACGTGTCGAGGAGGAGCTCACCGTCGGACATCGCAGTGAGCGCCGTGGCTGCCGTGAGGGTCACCAGGCCGAGCAGGAAGCTGAACTCCACCGCGGCCGCCAGCGACAGACCGGCGAGAACGGCGACGACGATCGTTACCAAGCTCCTGCTCACCCCCGGCCAGAGCGCGATCGCCTGCCCGAGGCCGATGACGATCGCCTGCAGCAGGGTGATCCGGTGGAGCTCGACGCCGACCCGGTCCAGGGCTCCGGTTCGCACCAGCACGAGAATGGCGAGGCCGCCGATGAGCCAGGCGGCAGCGATGGGCCCGACCCCGAACAATCGCTCTCTGACGACGTCCCGGAGGGCGAGCCCGATGATGGCGGTCGGGACGAACGCTGCGACGACGGCGATGAGCACGGTCCGGCCTTCGGCGCTGCGACCGAGGAGCCCGTCGACCATCTGGGCGATCCGCGATCGGTAGAGCACGAGCACCGCCAGTATGGCGCCGGCCTGGATGCAGATGGCGTACGCGTCGAGGGCGGTATCGGCGGCCTCGGTTCCTCCGAGACCGAGCACTTCGTTCGCCACCAGCAGGTGACCGGTCGAGCTCACCGGTAGGTACTCGGTGAGACCTTCGACCAGGCCCAGCACCACGGCGGCGAAGACCGATAGCCCAGTCGCGCCGCCGTCGCCGACCTGGGCCAAGGCCGGGACAGCCCACAGCGCCCCGATCGCCGCCGTTGCCAGTGCACCGGCGAGGCCCAACCGGGCCCGGCCGGTGCGACTGGATACGGGGCGGGCTGGGCTCACACGCCGGGAATGTACCCACTAGGTGCAACCGACCGGCGTCTCTGGGCGGAATTCACCGAGCGGGCCGGACCGCAGCAGGCGAGTGCCCGAGCCGGCGATCGCGGCCTCGACGACGTCGACGATGAGCCCCGGGATCGCGGGCCCAGCGACGGGCTCGGGTGTCGCGTCGATTAGCCTTCTGGCTTCGAGGCCGACAGGAGAGATGCGACGTGTACCGACAGCTCGGGCAATGGTGCTACCGGAACTTCAAGATCGTCCTCGCGGCGTGGGTGGCGATCTTCGTCGGCATCGGTGCAGCATCGGGGGCGCTGGGAGCCGCATTCGACAGCTCGTTCGAGATCCCGGAGTCGGAGAGCCGCGACGGGTTCGACGCGCTCGACGAGCACTTCGACGGGTTCGGGAGTGGACAGCCCGGATCGATCGTGTTCAAGACCGATCGCGGCGTCGACGACCCCGAGGTCGTCGCCGTGATGACCGAGCTGTTCGAGTACACGAGCGGGCTCGACGAGGGGCTCCTGGTCACGAGCCCCTATGGTGAGGGACCCCAGCAGCGGCAGATCGCCTCGGTCGGCGAACAGGCCGGCAGGATCGCTTACGCCGACGTCTCGGTTAGCATCGACGTCGACCAGGTCGAGGCGGGCCTGTACGGCGAGCGGATCCGGGACCGGGCAGCCGAGCTGGTCGAGGAGGCCGGGCTCGATGGTGAGCTGCAGATCGAGACCGGAGGCGCCATCCTCGGCGGGTTCGAGCCCCCCGAGACCGAGCTGATCGGCCTGGCCTTCGCCGTGATCGTGCTGATCCTGGCGTTCGGCTCGGTGATGGCAATGGGGCTGCCGATCGGTGTCGCTGTCGCCGGTGTCGGGACCGGTATCGGGATCATCACGCTGCTCACCAACGTGCTTTCCATCCCGGACTTCGCGGTCCAGATCGGGGCCATGATCGGGCTCGGGGTCGGCATCGACTACGCCCTGTTCATCGTCACCCGGTACCGGACCTCGCTTCATGCTGGCTACTCCAAGGAGGAAGCGATCGGGATCGCCCTCGACACCGCCGGCCGATCGGTCGTCTTCGCCGGCCTGACTGTCGTCGTCTCGTTGCTCGGCATGCTGCTCATCGGACTCGGGTTCATCTCCGGCCTTGGCATCGGGGCGGCGTCCACGGTCACGATCACGATGTTCGCCTCGATCACGCTCCTGCCCGCCCTGCTCGGCCTCGTCGGCGACCGTGTCGAGACCACCCGGCTCCGGGGCCTGTTCGCCGCCGGGCTCGTGTCGGTCGCGCTGTTCTCGGCGGGCATCGGTGCGCCCCCGGTGGCGGGCATCGCCTTCCTGGCTGCGGCCGTTGTGCTGATCGTCGGGATGTTCCTGCGACCCCTCAAGCGGGTCATCCCGCCCCGCAAGGAGAAGCCGATCCGGGACACGGCGGCCTACCGCTGGAGTCGCGTCATCCAGGCCCACCCGTGGCTGGCGGTGCTGGCCGGGACCTCCGCTCTCCTCATCCTCGCCTCCCCGGTGCTGAGCCTGCGCCTCGGCTTCTCCGACGAGGGAAACTTCCCGACCAACACCAGCACCCGCAAGGCCTACGACCTCATCGCCGAGGGCTTCGGACCGGGCTTCAACGGACCGCTGCTGGTCACCGTCGTCCCCGAGTCGCCAGCCGCCGCCGCTCGGGTGCCGCAGCTGGTGACCGCTCTCGACGCGACACCCGGCGTAGCTGCCACCGCCCTCATCCCCAGCGACGTGGCCAATCCCCAGAGCTCTGAAGCCTTCCTCGTCCAGGTCATCCCCACTACTGCGCCCCAGGACGCAGCGACCGATGCGCTCGTCGAGACTCTGCGGGAGGAAGTCGTGCCGGGGCTCGACGACGGGCTCGACGTCAACATCACCGGCGCGGTCCCGGCCAACATCGATTTCACGACGTTCCTCGGCGCGAGGATCCTGCTCTTCTTCGGCGTCGTGCTCGCCCTCAGCTTCCTGCTGCTCATGGCGGTGTTTCGGTCACTGGTCGTGCCACTGAAGGCGGTCATCATGAACGTGCTCTCGATCGCCTCCGCTTACGGGATCGTGGTCGCAATCTTCCAGTGGGGGTGGGGAGGTGACCTGCTCGGCATCGCCGGCGCGCCGATCGAGCCGTTCATCCCGATGATGCTCTTCGCCATCGTCTTCGGGCTGTCGATGGACTACGAGGTGTTCCTGCTGTCGCGGGTCAAGGAGGAGTATGAGCGCACCGGCGATCCGCAGAACTCGGTGGCCGACGGGCTGGCCAGCACCGCACGAGTGATCACAGCGGCGGCGGCGATCATGATCGTCGTGTTCGGGTCGTTCATGTTCGAGGACAACCGGATCATCAAGCTCTTCGGCCTCGGCCTGGCCATGGCGGTCTTCCTCGACGCCAGCCTGGTGCGGATGTTGCTCGTCCCGGCGACGATGGAGCTGCTCGGAGCCCGCAACTGGTGGCTCCCTCGATGGCTCGACCGGCTCATACCAGACCTCAACATCGAGGGCAACGAGCCTCCACCCCCCAGCGACCTGGACACGGTCACCGAGCCGGAGTCCGAACCGGCCCTCACGTTGTAACCGTCGGGCTATCGTCGAGTCATGGAGCACCCGGCCCCGGATAGCAAGGACTGGACGTGGGTGCTGGAGCGCCCCTGCCCCGAGTGCCACTTCGACGTGGCCTCCATCGATAGGAACCGGCTCGGGGCCCTGTTCCGAGCCAACGCCGCAGCGTGGCGGGCCATCCTGTCGCGGGGGTCGATCGTCACCCGCCGGCCGCCGAGCCCCGATGGGACGGTCGTGTGGTCAGCTCTCGAGTACGGGGCGCACGTTCGCGACGTCTACCAGCTGTTCCACGACCGGGTCAGGGACATGTTGACCAAGGACGGCCCGACATTCCGCAACTGGAACCAGGATCGGGCCGCCATCGAGGGTCGGTACCAGGAGGAGGATCCCGGTCGGGTCGCCTATCGGCTGGCGGTGACCTCCGGCGAGGTCGCCGATATCGTCGACCGGATTCACGGTGATCAGTGGAACCGGACCGGGGCCCGTTCCGACGGCTCGACCTTCACGGTCGCCTCGCTCCTGGATTACCTGCTCCACGACGTCACCCATCACGTACACGACGCCGAAGCCGGGTTCGAGGCCATCGCCGAGGCCGATGCCGAGCTCGCCGACGACCTCGACAGTGATGGGGTCGACGGCGACGGGACGGAGGGCGACGAGCCACCCGGCGACTCGATGAACGGCGACGAGCTCGACGGCGACGAGTGAGCACCCACCGGTGCCGATGACCACGTTCGACATCGACGCTCACGCTGCCGCCGTCACGAGCCTGGTCCGCAAGGCCAGCCGGCGGTCGCTGGCCTGGTACCGAACGGCGATGACGGTGGACAACAAGCTCGCCGAGGGCTACGACCCCGTCACCGAGGCCGACCGGGCCGTCGAGGACGAGATCCGCGAAGGGCTCGAGCGGCTCTTTCCCGACCATGCGATCCTGGGCGAGGAGCGGGGCCTGACTGGCTCCGGTCCGTACCGCTGGACGATCGATCCGATCGACGGCACCCGGGCATTCGTCACCGGCCAACCGATGTGGGGCACCCTCGTCGGGCTCCAAGCCCACGGGGTGCCGATCGCCGGCTGGATGCACCAACCGGTCCTCGACGAGACCCACGTCGCCACCCCGGCCGGAGGCCGGTTGCTCTTCGGCGATCCCGGCCCCGAAGGCAGTGGCCCACGGGGCGCCTCGGTCCCGCTCCGGGCTCGGGACACCACCGAGCTCGGCACGGCGATCATGCTGTGCACCCATCCGGAGATGTTCGCCCCCGGTCCCGAGGCGGAAGCGTTTGCCCGGCTCGACGCCGCGGTCCGCATGACCCGGTACTCGGGCGACTGCGCCAACTACGGCCTGCTCGCCGCCGGCCACGTCGATCTGGTCGTCGAGAACGGCCTCGCCCCCTACGACATCGTGCCGCTCATCCCGATCGTGGAAGCCGCCGGCGCGGTCATCACCGACCTGGCCGGCGAGCTGCCGGTCGACGGTGGCTACGTGGTGGCCGCCGCCACCCCCGAGCTCCATGCGGCAACACTCGCAGTCCTCGCCTGAAGCCCGCACTGCCGGTCTCGCTACAAGGTTCGCAGATGGGCGTCGGTCGTGTAGGTGTAGACGACCACCCCGAGGGCGACGAGACCGCCGACGCTGATCGTCGCTCCCAGCCCGATCACGGTCGCCAGCGAGCCGAGCACGAGGGCGCCGATGGGGAGGAAACCGATCTGGACCAGGGTGAAGATCGCCATCACCCGGCCCATCAGCCGCTCGGGCGTGTTGGCCTGGATCAGCCCCTGGTTCATGTTGATGTAGAAGCCTCCGGCCAACCCCATCACGAACGCCAACGGGATCAGATAGCCGTAGGACGGCACTCGACCCATGAGGAACACAACGGTCGATCCGAGCATCATCGCCCGCTGGAACAGCGCCCCCTTGCGGGCCATGTCGCCCTTTCGCATGATGATGGCCGAGCTGATGGCGATCCCGAGCCCCATCACGGCCAGCACCGGGGCGACGTCGCCACCGTCTCCCCCGAGGTCCTGCTGGATGAACGCCTGCAGGGTCACCATCACGGCCGGATTGACGCTGAAGCTCGCCGCGATCAACAGCAGGAACAGCTTGGCCACGGCCCGATCGGCTCGGATGTGGGCGATGGCCTCTCGGACCTGCGACCAGACCGAGCCGGCGTCGGATGCAGGCTCATTGGCCGGAACCCGCAGGGGGATCAGTGCGAGCAATCCGACGGCCAGCAGCAGCGTCTGGACCCCGAACGCGCCTTCGAACCCGGCCAGATCGCCGATCACCTGGAGCAGGACGGGTCCAGCGATCATGGCCAAGGTCATCGCGATCGCATTGACTGCGATCGCATTGAACAGCTGCTCGGGGCTCACGAGGGCGGGCACCAACGCTGCCCGGACCGGCTGGCCGATCGCCTGGGCGGCACCGAAGGCCACGGCGAGCGCGAGCACGAGGCCGATCGAGATGAGATCGGCCGCGACCAGAGCCGTTGTGATCCCCATCACGGCCAGGCTCCCGACCTGGCCCACGATCAGCAGCATCTTGCGGTCGTAGCGGTCGGCCCAGGCGCCCGCCTGCAGCACGAGCGCTGCCAGCGGGATGCCCAGCGCGAAGGTCACGAGCCCCTGCCAGAACTCGTCGCGGCCCAACCCGTCGAGCACCAGCCAACCGAAGGTGAACCGCTGGGCGTTGATGACAATGGCGTAGAGGGCGTTGTTCAGCCACAGGTACCGAAACGCGGGAACGGTGAGGGCGCCGGGTACCGGCGCGGTCTCCGCTTCGGTACCGGGCGGCCGCCGCCGGTCGAGGACCACCTAGGAGCGCCCGTCAGCGTGGTCGGTCAGCCGCTCGGGCTCGAGGCCGCGGAGACCGCCCCAGGCGAGGGCGCTGAGGTCGTTGATCAGCTCGTCGCGGTCGAGGCCCCCGACGGTTCCCGACTGCCAGTACCGCATCATGCTCTCGGCTAGACCCATGATCCCGTGCGCCAGCGCCTGGCGGTGGGCGTAGCTGATCTGCGGAACGTCGATCAGCTCGGCGATGCCCTGAGCGATCGAGTGCTCCACCTCACCGGTGATCGTCGCCCACTCGCCGTCTTGGCGGGATGTGCCGCTGAAGAGGATCTGGAAGCCCTCGGTGTCCTCCTCGACGAACTGGGCGTAGGCCCGGAACCCGGCGTCGACCTGCTGCCGGGGGGTCACGGCCTCGGAGGCGGCGCCGACGACAGCGGCCCGGAGCCGGCTCCCGATGTCGCGCAGGACCGCGCTGTACAGGTCGCGCTTGGAGGCGAAGTGCTGGTAGAGCACGGGCTTGGTCACGCCGGCCGAGTCGGCGATGTCGGCCATCGTCGTCTCGTAGAAGCCGCGCTGGGCCAGCACGCAACGGGCGACCTGAAGGAGCTGCTCGCGGCGTTGCGCCGCCGGAAGCCGGACCGGCGCATCCGGTGGAGCGTCGGCGGCGGCATCGGCTGTGACCCGGTAGCCCTCCGCTCGTTGTCCTACCACGTGCCGTCCCTATCTGCTCGGTTCGCCGCCTTCACTGCGTAGTTGAACACAATCGAAGGAGCAAGAATAACCGAGCCGGCGATCAAGCAGAAAGTAATGGCGCCGGTCAACAAGCTGTTGAAGTTGAAGACGAAACCGGCGAAGAACAGAATCGTCGCCGTGGCGAACAGTCCGGTCCCGGTACGCAAGCCCTTCGAGACCCAGCCGGCGACTCTGCCCCGCGCAATCAACACGGGGTCCGGCGGCTCGTTCATGGACTCCAGCCTGCCGCACCGAGTAGCGCCTTGACACGTCGGTTGAGGATCTGCAGCGACAGGTGCTCTTCCACCACCGCTCGATTGGTTGCCAGCATCGCGGCCGGTGGGTTCCTCAACGCTGCGGCCACAGCGTCGACGTCGGCCGGATCGAGCCAGTCGAAACCGAGCGCTCGCAACTCCTCGGCCGCAGGGTACCGGCCGACTGCGACCGGCCGACGATGGATGGCGGCCTCGATCGGGGGATTGCCGAAGCCCTCCCACAGCGACGGGAACACGACGAGGTCGGAGGCGGCGTACGCATCGGCCATGGTGATCCCCTGACCCAGGTCGGCCAGGGATGTGCGCAGCACCCGGCAGCGGGCTCGACCGAGCACCGCCGACAGCTCGTCGGCGTAGTCCTCTTCAGCCGGGCCAGGCAGCCAGTAGGTGCCACCGACCGCCTCGACCAGTGCGATCGCGCCGGGGATGTTCTTCCGGGCGATCGCTCGTACCGGGTGGACGACGAGCGGCTCGTCGTCGATCACGGCGAGCGCTCGGCGGACGAGAGCCCGGTCTCCCGGGGCCTCGTCGGTGTCGAACCCGTTGTAGATGGTCGTGGCCGCCACGCCGCGCTCGGCCAGCTCGCGCTTCGTGAAGGCGTTGATCGTGACGTGGATCCACGCCGGGTCGTCAGGCGGGAGCTCGCCGATGTGAGCGAATCGCTCCCGCTGCCAGGGCGGGTCGTGGTGGTGGAGGATCGCCGGCCGGCCGCCGAGCTCGGCGACGAGGGCCCGGCTGGCCGGGAGGTTCAGCGGGATCGTCAGGATGTTCTCGGCCACGACGACATCGGCGTCGGTCAGCGCCTTGGCGAGCTCGCGGGCGTCGGGAGCGGTCGTGGCGTCGATCTCCAGTCCCTCGACAATTCGGTCGACCGGGCCCTCACCGGCGACTGTGACGGTCCGCCACCCTTGCTCCTCGAAGCAGCGGCGCCACGACTCGGTCACGATCGAGACGCCGTCGGTCAGACCCAACCGGAACGATACGAACGCGCACACCGACGGCACCGGGCTCAACGCTCGAGTGGCCAACCGCGCACCGCGGCGGTGCGTTGCCTCGCCAGGCCCTGCGATCTCCCGGCCACACCACCCCACCGTTCATGCGGCGCACCACTAACTTGGCGTCGATGAGCACTGGGTCGAGCAACGAGGTCGGAGCCGACCAAGCCGGTTCCGGCCTCGACCTCGAGCCGCCGGTCCGAGCGATACTCGACGCCGCGTGGCGACCGCCGGGGTTCTCCGTCCCCAATCCCGGAACCTATCCGCATCAATGGCTCTGGGACTCCTGCTTCCATTCGTTGATCTGGCTTGCGCTCGGTGATGACCGCTCGGCGACCGAACTGGGCAACGCCCTGGCCAATCAGGATCCGATGACGGGCTTCGTGCCTCACCTGACGTACTGGGACGACCCTACTCAGGGCGAGGCGTTCTGGCGGTGTCGGACGACCTCCAGCATCACCCAGCCTCCGATGTTCGGCCACGCCGCCGCTCGCCTCGCGGCCGGAGGGGTTCACCTCGACGACGACATCGTCACCGCGATACGTCGTGGGCTCGCCCATCTCCTGATCGACCGCCCGCGGACGGCAGCCGGTCTCGTACCGGTCTTCCATCCGTGGGAGACCGGCTGCGATGACAGCCCCCGGTGGGACGATCACGGGCACCCGCCGTGGACCTGGTGGCAGGTCAAGGGCGACATCGTCGCCGAGCTGGCCGCCGCCGGAGGGATCCGCGACGGCAAGCTCGGTCGCAGGCGGTCCGGAGGCGGCCGGCGTTTCGAGGTCGGCTCGATCGGGTTCAACGCCCTGGTGGTATGGAACACGCGGCAGCTGCTGGCGTCGCCCGCCGCCGGCGGCGCACCGGAGGCTGGCGAGCTGACCGCCGCCGCCGATGAGCTGGCCGTCGCCATCGCCGACCGGTGGGAGCCCAGCCTCGCCACCTGGGTCGACGACGGTCAGCCGTCGGGCCAGATCAGAACCCTCGATGCGCTGCTCGCGCTCCTCGTCGATCCCCGGCCGGCCGGTTTCGAGCAGCTCGCCGACCCCGACGCATTCGCCGCCCCGTTCGGGCCTCGCGGCGTGCACCGAGCGGAGCCGACCTACGAGCCCGACCGGTACTGGCGCGGTCCGGCATGGCCCCAGTTGACCTACCTGCTCTGGTGGGCTGCCAGCCAGGCGGGTCGAGCGATGCTCGCCGAGGAGCTGGCGAGCTGTCTGATCGCAGGGGCCCTAGCGTCGGGATTCGCCGAGTACTGGAACCCCGAGACGGGGGCTGGCCTCGGCGCAGCCCCCCAGACGTGGACCGGGCTGGCACTGGTCGTCGAGGCCGCCCAGGCCGGCCAGCTAGCAGCTCGGTAGGTCGACGCCTCCCATTAGTGGTCGTCCAGCTACCTGGCAGTCGAGCCGCGGGCGGCTCGGTTCGCCTGCAAGCTCAATAAGCGGGCAACAACCGGTCGAGGTGCACGAAGCAGACGAACAGCGGAACAGCGGCCACCGGGAACGTCGCGAGGTAGGCGAAGGTGTGCCACACCCGCCCGACGATCCACCCGACGTGCAGGATCAGCAGCGTCACCGTCGCCCACAGCACCGTCGGGTCGAGCTCGGCCGACTGCCAGCCCAGGGAGTCCTCTAGCACTTCGTCGTCGACGCCGACGGTCTGGCCTCCGTCGACGGCGCCGTTCGGCACTCCGTCGGCCGGTGGGTCGGAGAGGTCTGGCGGCTCCGAGGTGACCGAAGGCACCGCCACCAAAGCATCGGGGATCACCACCGGTGGCGCCGACGGCTCACCGACGAGCAGCGCGGTCACGACGATGCGCTGCCGGGCCGAGTACTTCGGGTTGCATGCGGTCAAGGTGAGACGATCGTCTCCCTGATCGCCGATGACGGCGACCTCGCTGGGGTGAACGATCAGGTGGCCCCGCTCGACCCCGCCGCCGTCGGGATGGCCTTGCACCTCGTAGCGGAACGTACCGTCGATCGTCTCGACGTCGATGTGGTCGCCCGGCTGCAACCGATCGATGTCGAAGAACGGGGCGCCGTGGGTCGTCCGGTGGCCGGCGATGGCAGCATTCCCGGGCTGCCCCGGCATCGGGGTCGACGGGTAGTGGCCCGGCCCGTTCCGCAGCGTTCCCCGCTCGACGCCCTGCACGATCGTCTTCGTGACCCCGATCGCAGGGATCGTGATCCGACCGATCGCCTCGCCCTCTGCCGGTAGCGGTGCAGGTGCTACCGGTGGGGTCGCCATTGCCCGCGGCGGACCGAGAAGCGACGCTAGCGGACCGTCGAGCCCCCCGGGACGATCGCCAGCGGGGGCGTCGGCCGCTCGGCCTGTGCGTGCGTCATCGGGGTCGGGTGCCTCGACGAGCAACGCGTCGAAGTCGGACTCGAGGGCTTGCTGCGCCCTCCACTCGAGCAGACTCGTCCCCCAGAGCTGATACAGCGCGAACAGCAGCAGCAGCGCGCCGACCCACAGCAGCAGCTGGCCGAGCAGCCGGACCGGATCGAGCGGGGTCAGCGCTCGTTCCCCACCCTCCGCTCGAAAGACCAACGGCGACCGCAGGGCGAGATTGCCCGCGGCCGAGCCCCTGGTCGCAGATCGGCTGGCGGTCATGACGCCACCCATCGGCGCCCGCAAAGAAAAGTTCAGGTGGGGTAGGGCTGGTTCCGGCCACGTATCGTGTTCACGGTGGCTGACGGTCCTCAGACTCCCGCCGACACCGAGCGGTCGGCTGGCGCAACCCGGTCGGAGGGGGTGACCGACGCGCCCCGAACCACGGAACGGTCGACGCTGGCGATGCCCGACAGTCCGGTCATCGAGCTACGAGGCGCGATCAGTCTCATCGACCGCTTCCCGGCACTGGCCGGGGTCGATCTCACCGTCTCCGAAGGGGAGATCCTCCTGGTCAGAGGGCCGAACGGCGCCGGTAAGAGCACGCTGCTCCGGCTCTGCGCCGGCCTGGCTCCGCTCAGCGAGGGCTACGGCGAGGTCCTCGGCTTCCGCCTAGGCGACCGGCGCCAGCGGCGGGAGCTCCGGCGACAGACCGGGCTGCTGGCCCACTCGACGTTCCTCTACGACGAGCTGACCGTCGAGGAGAACCTGGTGTTCTGGGCTCGGGCCAACCGCATCGATCTGGCCGCAGTCGAACCCGTCCTCGATCGTCTCGCGCTCAGCAACCGCCTCCGCACCGTCAGGGTCGCCAACCTGTCGGCGGGGCAGCGGCGGCGAGCCTCGTTGGCCGTGCTCGTGTGCCGGCGTCCCCGGCTGTGGCTGCTCGACGAGCCCCACGCCGGGCTCGACGTCAACGGTCGGGACTTCGTCGACGGACTGATCAAGCACGCCATCGCCTTCGGGGCGACCGTCTTGCTCGCCTCCCATGACTACGATCGAGCCGGCGACATCGCCTCCCGAACGATCGTGATCTCCGGGGGCCAGATCCAGGACGACGTCCCGTCGGCACCGCCGGCGCCACCATCGACCCGGCCGGTCGAGCCCGGCGGCCCCCGGTGGCGCCCCGGTACCGGAGACAACGAGCCGGCGTCGACCGGCCGCAGGACGAGCTAGCGGACCATGCTGCGCGACACGTGGCTGATGGCGGTCAAGGACCTGCGGATCGAGCTCGGGTCCCGGGTCGTCACGGCCCAGATCCTCCCGTTCGGCCTGCTGGTGCTGATCTTGTTCGGGTTGGCGATCTCCCCCGATCTGCTTGTGACCGGAGACGCCCGCCGGTCGGTTCTCGAAGAGATCGCACCTGGTCTGTTCTGGCTGGCCGTGCTCCTGTCGGCCCTCATGGCACTGGCCCGGGCGTTCGCCCTCGAGGCCGACGACGGGAACCTCGACGCCCTGCGGATGGCCGGTATCGACCCAGCAGGGGTCTTCCTCGGCAAGGCACTGGCCGTTGCGGTCCAGCTCGTTGCCATCGAGGCCGTGCTGGGCTTCGGGGCCGTGGTCGTGTTCGGGGTGCCGCTGTCCGACCCGCTGCTGCTGGCGGTCACCCTGGTCCTCGCCACCTTCTCGATCACGCTGGCCGGCACCCTCTACGCTGCGTTGGCCTCGGGCCTGCGGAGTCGGGATACGCTGGTACCGCTGCTGGTGCTGCCGGTGCTGGCGCCCGTGCTCCTCGGTGCGACGCTCGCCACCCGAGATGCCCTGTTCGCCGATCCGGCAGTCCCGGGCTGGTCCTGGGCCATGTTGCTGGCGGTTTTCTCGCTGCTTTACCTGGGAGTTGGGATGCTCGCCTTCGGCCCCTTACTGGAGGAAACGTGAGCCGATCTGAACGGTCGTCCGACACCGACGTCGACGACACCGGTGGTCAGGCGGTGCCTGGCGACCACGCCGACGACCGGCCAGCAACGCCCCCGCCGGCTCACACCGGTTCGATGGCGACCCGCCGGCTCGGCGTCGCCGCCCTCGTCGGGCTCACCGCCACGCTCCTGTTCGGGCTGGTCATCACCGGACCGGAGGAGACGCAACGGGACGCAGCCCGGCTGCTCTACATCCACTTGCCAACGATCGCCGTGACCTACCTGGCGTTCTTCCTCACGTTGGTCGGCAGCGTCATCTACCTACGGAGGGGCTCGGCCTTCTGGGACCTCGTCGCCGGCGCATCCGGCGAGATCGGCGTGCTGTTCTGCGGGTTCGTGCTCGCTTCCGGTGCACTGTGGGGCAAGCCCACCTGGGGCGTCTACTGGCAGTGGGATCCTCGGCTCACGAGCACCGCGGTCCTGTTCGTCATGTACATCGGCTATCTGGCCGTTCGCCGCCTCGAGCTCCCACCGGACGTCCGCTCCCGGCGGGCCGCCATACTCGGGATCGTGAGCTTTCTCAACGTGTTCATCGTCCACTATTCGGTCCAGTGGTGGCGCGGCCTCCACCAAGGCCAGACCATCGGTCTCGACACCAAGATCGAGGGAATGATGCTCTTCACCCTGTTTCTCGCCCTCGCGTCGTTCCTCGTCCTGTACGCCTGGCTCCTCATCCACCGCTTCCGGGTTGCGTGGCTGGCCCGAGAGCACGACGATCTCGGCCTGGCCCGGGCCCTGGCCGAGCGTCGAGCCGAGAGCGGTCGCCGCGTGTCGCCGAGGGTGTCCTGATGTACTGGGAGTTCGTCATCGCAGGGTACGCGATCGTCTTCGGTGGCGTCGCCCTGTACGCCGCCAACGTCCTGCGCCAGGGTCGTGCCCTGTCGAAGAAGGTTCCGCCGGAACGGAGACGGTTCCTTGACTGAGCTCGACCTGACGCCCCGCGACCCCGGCGAGGTGTCGCGTTCGGTCGGTCGTCGCCGCTCGCTGCGGAACCTCGTCATCGTCGGCGGGCTCACCCTGGTGCTGGCGTTCGTCCTGTACCAGGCGCTGACGAGCGCCCGGGTGTTCTTCTACAACGTCGACGAAGCGGTCGAGCGCCGCGGGGAGCTCGTCGACCAGACGTTCCGCATGCAGGGAACGGTCGTGTCCGAGGCCGACATCGACGGTTCGGGGGCCCTGCGGTTCACGATGGCGTTCGGTGACGCGGCCGCCGAGGTGCGCCACACCGGCGACGAGCCGTCCGGCTTGTTCGACACGGGGGAGAAGGTGCTCGTCGAGGGCCGGTGGGAGGGTGAGGTGTTCCACTCCCACCAGATCCTCGTCAAGCACTCCGAGGAGTACGTGGAGGACAACCCCGAACGGCTCGACTACGAGGTCGAGCCGGCAGGCGTCGAGTAGCCCGGCCGTGAACGCCACGCTCGGCTTCGGCTTCGTGGTGCTCGGCCTCTCGGCGTCGGTGTTCGGTGCCGCCGGCGGTGCGTACGCCCTGCTCAGCCGTCGCCTCCACCTTTTGACCACGATCCGCCAGTGGGTGTGGCTGGTAGTCGCCGCCTCGGTCGGTGCCTTCGTCGTGATGGAAGTCGCGCTGTTTCAGCGGGACTACACGCTGGCCTACGTGAGCAAGGTCGGTAGCGACGACACCCCGACGTTGTTCAATTTCGCCGCGCTCTGGTCGTCGCTCGAGGGCTCGATCCTGCTGTGGGCGCTCGTACTCGGTGGCTATCTGGCGGCCATGGTCGTCAAGTTTCGGTCGCGGCGGAGCGATCCGTTGTTCGGGTGGGCCCTGGTCGTCATGCTCGCCGTCACCGCCTTCTTCTTCGCGTTGATGGTCGGACCGGCCAACCCGTTCCTCACCGTCGAAGTACCACCCGGCTTCAATGGCCCGGGCCCCAACCCGCTGCTCCAGAACCACGTCCTGGTCGCCTTCCACCCGCCGATGCTGTACCTCGGCTACGTCGGGTTCACGGTGCCGTTCGCGTTCGCCGTCGCCGCCCTGATAACCGGCCGGGTGGGCGAGGGATGGTTGCTGGAGACCCGGCGGTGGACGGTCGCCGCCTGGGGGTTCCTCACCTTCGGGATCGTCCTCGGCGCGTGGTGGAGCTACGAGGTGCTCGGCTGGGGCGGCTCCTGGGCATGGGACCCGGTCGAGAACGCGTCGCTGCTGCCTTGGCTCACCGGAACCGCCTTTGTCCACTCGGTCATGGTCCAGGAGCGGCGTGGCATCCTCCGCGTCTGGAACCTGTCGCTGCTGTGCGCCACGTTCGCCCTGACGATCCTCGGGACGTTCCTCACCCGATCGGGGGTCGTCGACTCGGTGCACGCCTTCGCCGACGGGGCGGTCGGCCCGTGGCTCTTGGTGTTCTTTGCTGCGGTTGCGGCGCTGTCGGTCGGCCTGATCGGCTGGCGGGGCGACGAGCTGCGGTCCCAGGGTGCCATCGACAACCCCGTCTCCCGGGAGGGCTCGTTCCTGGCCAACAACCTGCTGTTCGCGGCCCTGGCCTTCGTGGTGCTGCTCGGCACGGTATTCCCCCTGATAGCCGAGGCGTGGGACGGCACCCGGCTCACGATCGGGCGCCCCTATTTCGACTCTCTCGGCCGGCCGATCGGGCTCGTCCTCCTCTTCCTCATGGCCATCGCCCCGCTGCTGCCGTGGCGGAAGGCCTCGACCGAGTTGTTGTCGACCCGGTTGTTCTGGCCGGCGGTGCTCGGGGTCGTGTCGATGGCGCTTGCGCTCGTCCTCGGGGCCCGGGGATTCGCCGCCGTGCTCACCTTCGGGCTCGGCGGGTTCGCCGGCGGGGCTGCGCTGCGCCAGATCGTGCTCGCCACCCGACGCTCGGGCTGGCGGGGCGTCGTCGGACGGACCAACGGCGGGATGATCGTCCATCTCGGGGTCGTGCTCGTCGCCGTCGGCCTGGCGGCGAGCGAGTCCTACAAGAGCGATCGCACCGTCTTGCTCGACGTCGGCGAGTCGGTGACCGTCGAGGGCCACGAGCTGACCTACCTCGAGGCTGGAGCCGACGTCAACGATCGCCGGCTCCGTACCTTCGCCCTCATCGAGATCGATGGTGGCGACGTCTACGCCCCGGCGATCACGAACTTCCGCCGCTCGGGCGTAGTCGTACCGACGCCGTCGGTCCGTAGCGGTGTGACCGAGGACCTGTTCTTCGTGCTCGACGAGCTCCCGGCCAGAGCCGACGACGCGATCCGGCTCAGAGTCATCGTCCGGCCGATGGTGGCCTGGATCTGGGCCGGTGGGGGCCTGATGGCACTCGGGACCGCCTTGGCTCTCGTTCCGGGTTCGCGGCGTCGGTCGGTCGGCCCGCTGGCCTCTCCGGCGAGCGAGCCCGATCCAGCCGAGCGGGCGACGGCGGGGACCGGCGCGGCCCCCGGTCGGGCGGCCGACAGCGAACCCGAGCTGGTGGGCGACTGATGGCCGCCGGCGGGTCCCGGGTTCGGTGGGTCTCGGCCGGCGTTGCCGTCTTCATCGTCGCCCTGATCGGCGTGCTGGCCGTCGGTTCCGACGACCGGCTCGCAGCGACCAACGACGTGCTCGGTCAGCGAGTCCCCGAGGTCAGCGGTCCGTCGCTCACCGGCGGCCGTTACGACATCGACAACGCCAGAGGCACGTGGGTGGTGGTCAACTTCTTCGCCACCTGGTGCGCAGGGTGCATCAACGAGCACCCGGAGCTGATCGCCTTCAACCAGTGGGCGGAGTCGACCGGCGAGGCGGAGCTGGTGGCCGTGGTCTTCAACGACCCCGCCGACGCCGTCGCGGCGTTCTTCGACGAGAACGGCGGTGGCTGGCCGGTGCTCGACGAACCGGGCATCGCCATCGACTTCCAGGTAGCCCAGATCCCCGAGACGTTCGTGATCGCGCCGTCGGGACAGGTCGTCCAGCACATTCAGGGCGAGGTCACGGCCGACGCCTTGATCGAGGTGATCGAGGGCACGTGATGGCGAAGAAGACGACGAGCCGTCGGCGGCTGATCGCCTGGGTCGCGGTGGTGGCGACCGCCATCGGCCTGCTGGTGGTGGCCACCGTCGACCGGGGCGGTGTGGAGACCGACACCGAGCGGAT
>JAOTYQ010000262.1 GCA_029861725.1 Acidimicrobiia bacterium
AGAACAAGGCCAGCGGGAAGAACAAGGCCAGCGGGAAGAACAAGGCCAGCGGGAACAAGAAGTCGGGCGGCAGCGGACCCCGCAAGCCACGCCCGGCCACGGCTGATGCGTCGGCCTCCAACGGGGGCTCGGTCGACGGGCAACAGGACGAGCCGACGTCGTCGGCCGACCGAGCAGAAGCGTGGGCCAAACGACGCCGTGAGCAACGGGCCCGCACGCAGACCGCCGCCCGCAGGCGGACTGAGCAGTCAAGCCGAATCACTCCCAAGGGCACCAAGCCAGGGAGCTCCAAGAAGAAGCGGAAGAGGTAACCACGCGTGGAATGGGTGAACATAACGGCCAAGACGCTGCCGGAGGCGATCGATCGCGCCCTCGACAACCTCGGCGTCGATGAGGCCGAAGCTGAGATCGAGGTGCTGGAAGAGCCCAAGCAAGGACTGTTCGGGCGACTGCGAGGCACCGCTCGGGTGCGGGCACGAGTGAAGCCAAAGGCGACCAGGCCCAAGGTCGAACGTGGTCGGAACCGCAAGCGTCGCAGTGACGGCGGCGGTCGTGGCGAGCGCTCCCAGAGCGGCGGCCGCTCGAAGGGCCGTTCGGAGGGAAACCGTCGCAGTGGCTCGGATGAGGGCCGTTCGGAAGGGCAGCGAGCGAAGAAGCGTGGCGACAGCGGCGACCGCGCCCGTCGGTCGTCCGATGCTGGCGACGGTGGCGCCAACGCGAAACGTGACGAGGCAGCGGCCACCCCGCGCAACAGCCGTCCGGCCAAGCAGAAACCGGAGCCCGCTCCGGCAGAGGAGGCAAGCATGGAAGAGGTATCGGCTCATCTCGAGTCCTTTCTTTCCGGTCTGACCGATGCGTTCGGGTTCGAAGGCCCGGTATCGGTGCGCAGCGACGAAGACGATGGGCTCGTGGCCGTGGTCGAAGGACGGCACGGCCTGATGGTCGGTCCCAAGGGTCGGACCCTCGATGCGATTCAGGAACTGGCCCGGGTCTCGGCCCAGCGCACCACGCCGAGCAACATCCGCATCAAGGTCGACGTCGGCGGCTATCGCGAGATGCGCCGGGAAGCCCTGCACCGGTTCGCCATCGAGGCGGCCGAGAAGGCCCTCGCCGATCGCAAGGAGCACTCGCTCGAGCCGATGAGCTCGGCCGACCGGAAGATCGTCCACGATGCGCTGAGCGAGATCGAGGGGATCGAGACTCGTTCTGCCGGGACCGAACCGCGCCGCCGCGTCGTGGTCGTCCCCGTCGCGATCGACGACGAGCCCAGCTCCGATCCCGGTGACGAGAAGGCTGACGCCGACCCCGGCACCGATCCTTCGCCCGCCACCGATCCCCCGCCCGAGATCGACGACCGGTCCGATGCACCACTAATGGACCGTGGGCACTGACTGGGTCGTCGCTCCGCACACCCACGAGTGAGCGGAGCGACGGCACGGCGGTCCGGGCGCCAGGACTCGGCACGGCCTCGACCCGCCGACGACGGGGCCGATCACGAGGCGCTGAACGGGGTCCTGGAGGAGGCCCGGCGGCTCGGGTTCATCGGGCCGAGTTCGATCGACGAGCAGCTGGCACATTCGCGCCGGTTCGGCAGGGCACTCCACGAGGGATGGACGGTCGAGGCGCCGGTCGTCTGTGATCTCGGCGCCGGCGGGGGCTTACCGTCGCTACCGATCGCGGTGGAGTATCCCCGGTTGCAGCTCGTCCTGGTCGACGCCTCTAGGCGGCGGACCGGGTTCCTCGTCTGGGCCACCGTAGAGCTGGGCCTGAGCGCCCGGGCGGAGGTGTGGTGCGGTCGAGCCGAGGACTTCGGTCACGATCCGGCTCGTCGCCACGCCTTCGATGCCGTCGTGGCTCGGGCGTTCGGCGGGCCAGCGATGACGCTGGAGTGCGCCGCTCCCCTGCTCGCGGCCGACGGACGATGTCTGATCAGCGAGCCCCCAGAGGGACGCCGCTGGCCTTCCGAAGCCGTGGCCGCGCTGGGGCTGGCACAACGACCGACCCTCGACGGTTTCGCCCGGTTCGATCGCGTCGGCGAGGTCCCGGCCATGTACCCGCGCCCGGCTCGTCACCAACAACGCACTCCGCTCTTCGATCTCTGAGCGGTCGTCGTTCACCTCCGGAGGCGCCGGCGAGCAGCCGCTTGGGCATCGATCGGGGCCCGATGCCGCTGGTGCAGCTGTGGGCGTCAGCGGCGTCCTCTACCATGGGCCCGCAGGTATCGGTACGGCCCGCTCGAAGGGGCCGACGTCAAGTGGCGAACGGGAGACTCGCTAGAGCACTGCGGGTGGGATGGGGTCACGCACAGCAGGTTGCTGTTGCCTGATTCGGCGGTCAAGATGACGGCCACTAGGAGGAACGAGGCTTGACGACGTTCGAATCCAGCGAAGGGGCGACCACGGCCTCGCCGACGAGCGGTGCACGACTGATCGCCGTCGCCAACCAGAAGGGCGGGGTCGGCAAGACCACCACTGCCGTGAACCTGGGCGCCGCCGCCGCCGAGCTCGGTCACCGCGTGCTGATCATCGATCTCGACCCCCAGGGGAACGCGAGCACCGGGCTCGGTATCAACCCGAGAACGCTGCAGTCCTCGATGTACGACGTGCTCCTGCACGACGTGCCGATGGACGATGCGATCGAGGCGGCGGCGATTCGGAACCTGTTCCTCGCTCCCGCCAATCTCGATCTGGCCGGAGCCGAGATCGAGCTCGTGCCCGCCTTCAGCCGGGAGATGCGGCTGAAGAACGCAGTGGCGAAGGTGCGGGACGACTACGACATGATCCTGATCGACTGCCCGCCGTCGCTCGGCTTGCTGACCGTCAATGCGTTCGCTGCGGCGACGGAGGTCCTGGTCCCGATCCAGTGCGAGTACTACGCCCTGGAGGGCCTCGGCCAGTTGCTCCGCAACGTGGATCTCGTCCAGCGGAACCTCAACGCCGAACTGCACTTGTCGCACATCGTGTTGGTCATGTTCGACGCTCGGACGAACCTGGCCAGCCAGGTCGCGACCGAGGTTCGCGAGCATTTCGGCGAGCTCGTCTGTCAGACCGTCATCCCCCGGACGGTTCGCCTCTCGGAAGCCCCGAGCTTCGGCCAACCGATCACCGTGTTCGATACAGCGTCTCGGGGGGCGCTCTCCTATCGCGACCTCGCTCGGGAAGTGGCGGGTGAACCGCCGACCCGGGACTGAGTAGACGGCGATGGGTGACGGGCTTGACGCGCTCCTGGGCATAGGAGGCGACGATGACGAGCCCGGTGGTCGGCACCAACCGCCTGTGCCTGCCGCCCTCGGGCAGCTCGAAGCCGTCCCCATCGAGGCGATTGCCCCGAACCCGAACCAGCCTCGTGCCCGGTTCGACGAGGCTGAGCTGTTGGCGCTGAGCGAGTCGATCCGCGCGGTCGGCATCCTACAGCCGCTGCTGGTCCGACGCATCGATGAAGATCGCTACGAACTGATAGCAGGCGAGCGCCGACTCCGGGCGGCCCGGATGGTCGGCCTGGTGGCCGTCCCGGCCGTGATCCGTCACACCGATGAGCGCGGCTCGCTCGAGCAAGCGATCGTGGAGAACCTCCACCGAGCGGATCTCAATCCCCTGGAAGAAGCGGCGGCCTATCGCCAGCTGATCGACGACTTCGGGTTGACCCAGGAGGCGGTTGCCGACCGTGTCGGCAAGAGCCGTTCGGCTGTCGCGAACACCCTCCGCTTGTTTCAGTTGCCTTCCGCCGTTCAACGGTTGATTGCAGCCAACGAGCTGAGCGCTGGCCATGCAAGAGCGCTGCTCGCGTTCCCCAATCCTGCGGTCCAGGAGGAGCTCGCAGTGGAGGTGGTCCGGCAGGGGTTGAGCGTCCGGGCAGTGGAGGAGCTCGTACGGGCCGCGAGCCACCGGTCGTCCGAGTCCGACCCTACGGCGCGCCCGTCGAGGAGCAAGCCGGCGGCCCTGCTCGAAGTGGAGCAGCTCCTCGGCGATCGGCTCGATACCCGGGTTGAAGTGGCGTTATCCAAGGATCGAGGCCGTTTGGTGGTCGAGTTTGCCGACCTCGAGGACCTCGACCGGATCCTCCGTCTGCTGTCCTGACCCGTTCCCCTCTGACCTACGGGTCGAGGCGAGGAATCCCACAGGATGTGGACAATCCTGTGTCTAACTCCCGAGCGCGCCTGGAGAACACGATCTCAGAGGTGCCGGCCGGCGCGCACTGTTCCACGTGAAACAGGCTGGGCTGTGGACGGTGTCGAAGGCCCCTCCCCCACCGGGTGTAAGCGCCGCCCGCTCCGGCGTTGATGGGGGTCGCGCGGGTATGATCTGGTAGGAATCGGGTGCGAAGGGGTTAAGGGTGGGTTCGACACGGGGTGGACAGCGCGTGATCTGGGTTCTACTGGGGATGATCAGGGTCGATTGTCGGGTGATCGGGGTGCAGGCGTCGAAGCGCCCCGTGGCAGCCCGCACAGCCGGAGCTCAGTCGTCCAGGCGATTGGCCTGAGAGCGACGTCCAGACGAGCCCGAGTGCCGCTGGCAGTGACCTACAGCTAACGGTGGGATCGAGGCGCAGGCGGCGGCTCGGAGGCGCTCCTGGCAGCCATCGGTGAGGACGTTGGGGAAGAGGCGGCCGACAGGCCGAGCCGCACCCGGGGGTCGCCGCTCATTCACCGGTGTCCCCCGGAAGCTCACCTGATAGCACCCGCACTGTCCCCGTTTCATACCCGATAGCCACCGTCCAAGCCCGGCTCTAGACCAGGTCATACCCAACAACGGGGATGAACAGGGATGAAGAGGTGCTGATCCGGGCTCAGTTCCGGATAGCGAGGGTAGAAGCGGGTACGAATCGGGCGAGATGGGGTTGTTCACGGACGAGGCGATCAACAGCGCCCGTGCGAGCATGGGGTCGCGGCGTCCCTGGGTCGTCTCGTTCACCCCCGCACGCCCCTCCCTGGGCCCCGACGCCCGCGCTTCATCCCCGCAATAGCCCCACTCCTTGCCATGAACCGCGCCGCTATCCCACCCGCCAGTACCCATCTCTGGGTATGATCTGGGCCGTTTCCTGTATGGGGCGGGTAAGGAGAGATCCAGGATGCGATCCATTCCGAATTCGATCGTCGTCGGCATCGGTAAAGGCGGGAGCTGCAAGACCACCTTGGCGACCCAGCTCGCCGGTATCTGGTCGTCCGAAGGCAAGCGCATCCTCCTGGCCGATCTCGACGTCCAGGCCTCAGCCACGAAGGTCGTCGGGCTCGACCCTCGGGAGGTCGGCGATGGTCGCCATCTGATGGACGCGGTCATGTACGGCGACGATCTCACCACGATCAAGGCAAGGGACAACCTGGACGTCATCGCTGCTGGCCGCTACACGAAGACCCTCTCCCACCATCTGGTCACCAGCGACAACGGGCCGGAGTCGTTCGCCGTACCGTTCGAGAAGCTGATGGCATCCGACCGCTTCGATCGAGTCGTGTTCGACCTGCCGCCCTCGGGCTCGTCCCGGCTGGCCGATATGGCGATGCAAACCGGCAAGTACCTGCTCGTCCCTACGAGCGCCGGCGTCGACAACCTCGAGGGCCTCCGCGTGCTGGCCGAAGAGCTCGAGATCCTCGAGTCCGACATCATCCTCCTCGGCGTCGTCCTCATGAAGATCGGGGCGGGGGCGCCCCGGAAGCGGGCCGAGACGAGAGCCGAAGTGGCCGAGATCTTGGCCGGGGTGGCCGACCCGTTCCACACGATCATCCGCGAGGCCGGCGCCGCCTACGACGACAGCCGAAAGGCGGGCCTCTTCCTCCACGAGTACGCCGAATGGGCCTCGACGGTCTCGGTCACCAACCAGATCCACGCCAAGATCAAGATCCCAACCAACCTGGCCGACCTGGCCCGCGAGTTCTACGAGTTGGCCGACGAGGTCGACGATCGGATCGCGCTGGCCGAGCGCATCCTCGAAGGAGTCAACCCGTGAGTGACAAGACCCTCGGCAAGGCACGGGGACTGAACTCGATCGCCAATCCCCGCGACTTCAAGGGCTCCTCGGGACGGCGCCGCCAGCCCAGCCCCGAGGCCGCCCCACCACCGCCGCCGCCCCCCGGGCCGGTCGAGGAGCGCCCACCACCGGCGGCCCGCCGCGACGATGGTCGCCAGGACAGGCCGACCGAACCCCCTCCCGACCCGCTGCCCGACCGAAGACCCGACCCGAGGGCCGAAGCGGCCGGCGCCCGCCCGACCGATCGCGTCCCTCCCGGGCCGCTGCCGGAGAGCAACCCGGCGACGGCCGACGCCGTGCCGCCGACCAAGCCGCACCGGGCGGTCACCCCCGGGATCAACCGCAAGCGACGAGAGCTATCGGTGCCTCACAAGATCGCCGACGCCGTCGAGCGCACCGGGATCAACCCGGCCGATGTCGTGATGTCGGGCTATCGCAAGCACAGCGATGCGATCTACGCCGGGGCCGGCGGTCGGATGGTGGCCAGGGGACGGACCCGACTCCGGCTCTCCATCTCCGACGCCGAGTTCGATCAGCTCACCCGGCTCGGACAGGCCCGGGGATGGAACCGCTCCGAGACCGTGTCGGTCATCCTCGCCCTAGAGCTGCTCAGTCCCAGTGTCGCCGATGCGGCCGCACCCGCACCGGGCTGACACGCAGCCTGCCCGACAATCGCCGGTTCGTACCCGAATGTACCCATTTCGTACCCCGAGTCGTGCTCGTGGTGCGTGCAGGTGGCGACCCTTGCCCGGCCGGTGACGCGACCGGGGCGGGCGCTCAGCGCCCGCCCCGGGAATGCTCGTCGATGGGGGACCGGTCAGAGGCCGAGCTCTTCGACCAGCTGGGCCTTGCCTTTCGCCCCGACGATCCGCTTGTCGACCTCGCCGTCTCTGAAGATCAGCATGGTCGGGATACTCATCACGCCGTAGCGCTGGGCGATGGCCGGGACCTCGTCGACGTTGAGCTTGGTGACCTTCACGTTGCCGTCCTGCTCCTCGGCGATCTCGTCGAGGATCGGTGCCACCATGCGGCACGGGCCGCACCACTCGGCCCAGAAATCGACGATCACCGGCTCGGCGGAACCGCTGACGACCTCGTCGAACGTGGCCTCGGTGAGGTTGGTTACTTTGTCGGACATGTTTGGCACAGCCTTCCTGGTTCTGTGATTCGACGTCCGAAACCCGACAAGGTCGGTCGGTATTCCGTCGAAGGGTGCGGTAGCTTCAACGCTAGCGGACACCCCCGAGGCGCAGCGAGTGGTCCTCAGCCGTGCTGGGCGTGGAGCCAGCGCTCGGCGTCGATGGCGGCCGTGCAGCCCGAGCCGGCCGACGTGACCGCCTGGCGGTAGACGTCGTCCTGCACGTCGCCGCATCCGAACACGCCCTCGACGCTGGTCCGGCTGCTGGGGGCCTCGGTCACGAGGTAGCCGTTGTCCTTCATGTCGAGCTGACCCTTGAACAGGTCGGTGTTCGGCCGGTGGCCGATGGCGACGAACAGCCCGGTCACCTTCAGCTCGGTCGACTCGTTGGTCTGATTGTCGACCACCATCAGCCCCTCCACCTTCTCGGAGCCCAGGATCTCGGTGACCTCCGTGTTCCACAGGAACCGGATCTTGTCATTGGCGAAGGCTCGCTCCTGCATGATCACCGACGCCCGGAGCTCGTCGCGCCGGTGGATGATCGTGACGCGGCTGGCGAACTTGGTGAGGAACGTCGCTTCCTCGACGGCCGAATCCCCACCGCCGACCACGGCGATCTCCTGGTCGCGGAAGAAGAAGCCGTCACAGGTGGCGCAGGTCGAGACGCCATGGCCGATCAGCTCGTGCTCGTTCGGCAGACCGAGCATCACCGACTTCGCCCCGGTCGCGACGATCAGCGCCTTGGTCACATGCGTGGGCTCGGCAGCGTCGGGATCGCCGACCCAGACCTTGAAGGGGCGGTCAGACAGGTCGACCCGGGAGGCCTTGACCGTCTCCATCTTCGCCCCGAAGCGGGCCGCTTGCTCCCGGAACGCCATCATCAGCTCGGGTCCCATGATGC
>JAOTYQ010000887.1 GCA_029861725.1 Acidimicrobiia bacterium
GTGGTTGGATGGGAGAGGAACTTCCAACCAGCCCCCACCGCCACATGCTCGTGTGCCCTCGCCAGCCGCATAGTCTCACGGCTGTGCATCGCTGACAAGCCACTGCTGAGCCTGGGCGCTCGACGCGGCCTCCCGAGCCCGATCGGCTGCGACCGATCGCTACCGTCCCGACCGGCCTGTCGGCTGGGTTCTTCTTCACCTACGAGGCATCGGTGACCGTCGGGCTGGGCGAAGTCGACGACCGCACCTACGTGGCGACGTTCCAGGCCATCAACGACACCATCCAGAACCCGGCGTTCGGGCTGGTGTTCTTCGGAGCCGTCCCCGCCCTCGTCGCGGCGCTGGCGCTGAACTGGCGATCGCCGTCGGTCGTGCGGTGGCTGCTCGTCGCCGCGTTCGCCCTCTAACTGGTTTGCGGCACCGTCACGGCAGTCGGCAACGTGCCACTCAACGAACAGCTCGCAGACGTCACCGATCTCAACGACGCCACCGAGGCCCGAGCCGAGTTCGAGTCCGACTGGAATATGCTCAACCTGCTCCGCACCCTGGCCGTCGTCCCCAGCTTCGCGAGCGTCGCCACTGCCGCCAGCTCACCGTCGGGCTGGCGTGCCGCGGGCGACCACCCATCGGATGTTGCGGAGCCGATCAGCGCCAGCGGCTAGGTGCGTCGAGACGATGGTGTCGGCGTCCACGAACGGATGCTCAGCCATGCCGACCAGGTCTGCGCTCCGAGGAGGGGATCGTCGGGCGCCCACCAGACGATCTCGCCCTGGCTCGTTCCACGTCGATGCTGACACCGAAAGATCCAGCGAACCAGGGACCTATGCACACTGCACCCCGAGAGGCCTCTTTGCTCGGAGAGCGACCCTTCTGTCTGTGCAGAGGAACCTCGTGATCTAGTGTCCTGTCAGCCTGATCATGTCACTAATTCGCCGGCTCTCGACGCCCCTCGCGGCGTCCTCGTCGGTGCCTCACGCTCACGGGTGAGCCCGCCTCCTGCGTCCTTGCGAGGGACACCGATAGCTCGGCGAATTCATCAACGGATCAAGCTGACAGGACACTAGGGTCAGGCCGATGACTGATTGGGAAGCGCTTTCGGCACGGGCGGGCATTGCCTGCCATGACCTGGTCGGATGGATGATGTGGGACCGGCGGGCGATCGCCGGCTACGAGGCGCTTGGCGTACCGGATGGCACGGGCTGGGTGGTGGCCTGGCGGCTCGCTTCGCTCGGCGAGGTCACCCCAGCGGTCGCGGCCGCCGCTGCGTACTCCATCAACCCATCGATCATCACGGCCGTGATGAACCTCTATCGAGGCGCCACCGACACCGAATCGATCCTGACGGTTCGTGATGCCGCCGTCGAAACCGGCCTCGCCGACATCGCACCTGGGCTTGCGGACCAGCTGGCGGAGGTGGCCGAGCCGTTGTGGCGGGGCGTCGACGCGGTCCACCTCGGTGCCCGACCGATGTTCGCGGCCCATCGAGCCCGATCCCGCCCGGCGAACATCCACTCCGGGCTCTCGGCCTGGCTTGCTGCGAACTGCTTGCGCGAGCTTCGCGGTGACAACCACTGGGCACTGTGTGCGAGCGAGGATCTCGATGACGTCGAGGTTGGGTTGCTCCACTCGGCCATGATCGATCTCGAGGAGTACGGCACCGAGGAGTGGATTGCCCGCAGTCGCGGCAATGACGACGACGCCGTCGCTGCTGGATGGGCACGACTGGAGGCCAAGGGTCTCGCCTCCGATCGTGCCCTCAACGACGAGGGGCGTCGCTTCCGCCTCGACCTCGAAGCACGCACGGACACCCTGACCGCACCCGCCTGGCAAGCGGTCGGCGAACAAGCCACGAGCACGTTCTGCGAGCTGGTCGAACCACACCACGACGCCTTCGTCGCCAGGATCGACGCGACCGCAGGGCCCCGCTGGATGCCTGCGGTGCGGGTCAAGACGCACCCACGACCCGCCTGAATCCAGAACCCAAACCCTCGCCACCGCAACACCGTGAGGACCCTGCAGCCCTGTCCGCCGACCCGAGCGAGAATCATGGCTAGCCTCACTAGCGCATGCGCAACGTACCGATACCAAGTCGCGAGGAAGACTTCACCGCCGATCCGGCTGAGCTCTTCTTTGACCTGAGC
>JAOTYQ010000888.1 GCA_029861725.1 Acidimicrobiia bacterium
ATCTACACCACCATGGAACCCTGTGGCGAACGTCGATCCCGACCCCGAACCTGCGCCGAGCTCATCATCGCATCCGGCATCCGACGTGTTGTCTTCGGCCGGCTAGAGCCCAACCACTTCGTGGACAGACCAGCGGGCAGACGCCTCGTCGCCGACGCCGGCTTAGCAATAGAGCAGCTCCCTATCGAGTCGTCGAGCTGTTGACTGCGTTGGGCAGCAATACTCGTCGCTGCCACCGAAAGTGAGGGCGTCGGGCCGGCCGCTGATCCCGACTACTCAACAAGTGGTATACCTTCGTTCTTCGGGCGGTCAGTACACCTGGTGACCGGTTGCGCCGGTGGTGTACTGACTGGGGCACCGGTAGGCCCGGCGAGTGGTGAGGCAAGCCTCAGATGGGTGAGGTTGGTGCGGATTGGGCCCATTGGTCGAGTGCGTTGCTGTCGCCCTTGATGATTGGCTTGGGAGCGGGCCGGCCCCAAAGTGTGAGCCACAGGTCCGTCGATGAGCCTGATGCTGTGGCGACGGGTGCGCCGTCCCCGATGGTCACCGGTTGTCCACCAGCTGGGAGTAGTTGGACAGGGGGTGGTGTTGGCTCGCTGCGCCTTTTCCAGAGCTGGGGGAGGAACTCTGCGCTGAGGTGGACGGCGTCGTGGGCGCGGTCGTCTGAGAGCTCGGGTGTGTGGTCGAGGGCGAGGTCGACATCGGCTCGGTGGGTGGCGATTTCGACGGCTCCCAGCCGGAACAGGAAAGCGGCGGGCACTGGGCCGGTGAACCAGAAGCAGTCTTTGTCTGGCGGGGTCGAGCGCAGGAGCGCGACGTAGTCGGGCATGGTCTGGTGGAACAGGGTTCGTGCAGCGGAACCTGTTGTCGCTGGCGGCAGGTTGGTCAGGACGGCCATGCCGTCGATGTCGGCGTCGTCTCTGAACCAGGTCGCCCATCCCATCCCTGCTCCACGGGCGAGGTGGTCGAGCACGGTGCCAACCGTCCAGCCGGGACAGCTCGGCGTCGCTTGGTCGACATCGTCCTCGGCCACAGCCAGCAGCGCTTCTACCTCGTCGGCGATCCACTGAACGTGGTCCTGGGCACCCAGCGTCGTGTTCGGTCGTTGGTCGACGTTCATCTCCAGCTCCTCTAGGCTCATACTCCCGATTGGAGTATCTTTATACTCCTGACAGGAGTATGTCAATTGGCTGCAGCGGAACGCGAACTGACAGGTACGGCCTACGCGATCTTGGGACTGTTGTCGCTACGCCCCTGGACTGCGTACGAGTTGACGAGGCAGATGGAGCGAAGCATTGACACCTTTTGGTCCCGTGCCTCTAGTCGGCTCTACGCCGAGGCCAAACGGCTCGCAGCGCTTGGTCTGGCCGAGCCGTCCAAAGAGACCGTCGGCCGCCGACCTCGCACGACCTACATCATCACGCCGGCCGGACGGGCGGCCCTGGAGGGCTGGCTCGAGACCTCAGGCCGGGGGCTGTCGCTGGACTTCGAGGCCCTCGTGAAGGTGTTCTTCGCCGACCAGGGTGATCGTGAAGGCCTTCAGGCGAACCTCAACGCCGCGTTGGGGTGGGCCGAGGACCGCCAGCAGATCAATCGTGACGCTGCCAAGGCAATCCTGGATCACGGAGGCGAGTTCCCAGAACGACTTGCGGTGCTGGCGTTGGTGTTCGCGTTCAAAGTCGAGATCGCGGACACCGTCGCCCGATGGGCCACCTGGGCACTAGAGGTCACCGAGGACTGGCCCGAAGATCCAGCCGAATGGACCGCCCTCACCGAACCCTTCGACCGAGCCCTCGTCGACCCGAACACCCCGAACCCCTGAGCTCTCCAAGAACCGGTCGACGACACCCGCCGACCACCACACAGAACCCGGCGATGTCACGTGCCCTGGGCGCTCGGGAACGCGACCGCCGAAAGCGGCCCGCAGCGGGCGAGCTGGAGCTGGCAGGTCGACGACCGCCGAGAGTGATGGCGTCGCCTCGACCGACGGTGATGCCGAGCGCGCTGTATGTGCCGTTATCTCCAGTTCTTGCTTAGTTCAGTGTTTTGATCTGGGTGTCTGCGTTGTGGACGTGTCTTCGACGCAGCAGTTCAGTGGGTGCGTTGCTCTCCGAGGGCGAGCGCGAGTTGGTGTC
>JAOTYQ010000263.1 GCA_029861725.1 Acidimicrobiia bacterium
CAGGTACCGAAGGTTCGCTCTTCTGCGGCGAAGCGTCAGGGCGACCAGGGCCAGGGTGCGCGACCATGAACGTCATGATCGGCCCCCGGACGCTCCGCTACGGTGACCACGACTCGCAGTTCGTGGAGGTCTGGGATCCGCCCGACCGGCCACGCGGCTCGACCCTGCTCGTGCACGGGGGATACTGGCGGGACCGGTACGCCTTGGACTTGATGGACCCGATCGCCCGCCATCTCGCCGATCGGGGCTGGCAGGTGCTCAACATCGAGTACCGGCGCCTCGGCAACCACGACGGGATCTGGGACGAGATGTCAGCCGATGTCCTGGCCGCCGCTGGCCTGGCCAGGCCCGGGCCGGTGGTGGCGATCGGGCATTCGGCCGGTGGCCATCTGGCGCTCTGGGCCGCCTCGCAGCCGTTGGCGCTCGACGCGGTGGTGGCGCTGGCTCCGGTGGCCGATCTCGTCGAGGCGGATCGTCGTGACCTGAGCGACGGTGTGGTCCGACGGCTCCTCGGCGGTGACAGTGAGACGCTGCCCGCGCGGTACCGTGCCGCTTCGCCGACCTTCCTGGTGCCGCTCGGCGTGCCGCAGCTCGTGATCCACGGCGACGCCGACGACGATGTGCCACCTGACCTCTCGACCAGCTATGCCTCGGTCGCCCGAGCTGCGGGCGACACGATCGAGCTCGTGACTCCCGCCGGCGTCGATCACTTCGAGGTGATCGATCCCTCGCACGAGATCTGGCGGACGATCGACGATCGAATCGACCGCTGGGCAGAGACGCTCGACAACCGCTGACCGTTCCCACGACCGATGCGGTCGTGGGAACGGATGTGATCTCTCGACGGCGCTAGCGTCGCTGGCGACTCTCGCGGACCACCCCGGCGTCACCACCTCCCCGTCGGACCGGTTCGGCGACCGCCTGAATGGTGCCGTTCGGGAGGAACTCCAGTGCAGTCGCAGCGCCGATCTCGGCTCGGTCGCTGAAGACGTGGCCGAGGGCCTCGAGCCCCGAGCCAAGGGTCGCCCGGAAGTCGGGCTCGGCCCCGACGGTCGTCGTGTTCCGCTGCGTGGCGCGCGGGGCGGCCAAGGCGTCGGGCAATGCCAGCCCGGCGTCGATCCTGTTCACCAGGATCTCCACCACCGTTGTGATGATCGTCGAGCCACCCGGTGTGCCAAGGGCCAGGAATGGAGCACCATCGGCCAGCACGATCGTTGGGCTCATGCTGCTGCGGGGTCGTTTGCCGGGCTGGGGCAGGTTCGGTCCGTCTCCGGTCGAGTTGAAGTCGGTCAGCTCGTTGTTCAGCAGGAAGCCCCGGCCCGGCACCACGATCCCGCTGCCGCCGGTCGCCTCGATCGTCAGGGTGTAGGAGACGACGTTGCCCCACCGGTCGGCGGTCACCAGATGCGTGGTCGATGCGCTCGTCGACCCGTCGACTGCGTCGGGGGCCGGTGTGCACGATGGGCTGCCGTCGGTCGGGCAGGGATTGCCCGGGGCGACCGGCTTCGTCGATGCCGCGATCGGATCGATCAGTGCTGCCCGCTCGATAGCGAACTCTTGGGACAGCAGGCCGGTGATCGGGACGTAGTTGTACTGGGGTCGGTTGTCGCCGATGTAGGCGTTGCGGTCGGCGAAGGCGAATGCAGTGGCCTCCAGCAGGAGATGCCACCGGTCGACGGGGTCGAGTGACGCGAGGTCAGTTTCCTCGAGCACGTTGAGGGACTCACCGACCGTGATCCCACCGCTCGAGGGCGGGCCCATGCCGTAGATCTCGAGCCCGCGATAGCCGTTGACCGTCGGGTCCGGTTCCAGTACCCGGTACCGCTCGATGTCGTCGGTCGACATCAGGCCGGGGCGGACCGTGAACGGTGGGTCGTCGACCGTCGGTGGGTTCTGCACCGTCTCGGCTATCTCGCGGGCCAGGTCGCCGGAATAGAAGCCCTCGATGCCCTTTCGTTGCAGGAGCCGATACGTTCGGGCCAGATCTCGGTTGCGGAACACCGAGCCGACCGCCGGTACCTCGCCATCGACCAGGAAGAGCTCACTGGTGGAGGTGAAGGCACTGAACCGCTCCTGGTTGCCCGCCGTCTGGTCGGCGAACGTCTGGTCGACCACGAAGCCACGCTGGGCGACGGTCCGTCCCGGTTGGAGGGCCCGGGACAACGAGATGGTGCCGTACCGCTCGAGCGCATGAGCCCAGGTGGCGAACGTGCCGGGCACCCCGACGCCGAGACCGCTCGTGATTCGTTCCGGGAAGAACGGTATGGGTACACCATCTTCGAGGAAGACGTCCTCATCGAAATCCGGATCGCTTGGAGCCTCTTCTCGCCCGTCGATCGTGACGACGCGATTCTCGTCGGCGAGGTAGATCACCATGAAGCCCCCACCGCCGATACCCGACGAGTACGGCTCGGTGACACCGAGAACAGCGGCGGCGGCCACCGCGGCGTCGATCGCGTTTCCGCCGTTTCGCAACACTCGAAGTCCAGCATCCGTAGCCAAGGGGTCGACCGTCGCCACGGCCCCGCCACGGCCTGTCGCGACGGGCTGCTTGTCTGGCAGCTTCGGTTCGGCGGTTGCCGGACCGGCGACCAAGGACATGACCAGCAGCGCGACCACCAGGATGGAGATCGTGACCTTCCGCACTTTGCACCTCCGCACAGCCCGCACTGGAACCTTAGACCGCCGGCCGATCGCCTGCTTCAGGTCCAATCGCGACCGACCAACGGGACCATTGGACGAATCGAAGTCCTCGAGGCGAAGGAAGCGTTGTTCGGATCCATCGTTCAGAACGAGCGCAGTTCCGGTGATGCCATAGCGGGGGTTACCGGTGAAGCTGCCACTGGCGAGCGTCACGACCTCGGGTGGCATCGCATCTGCGGTCTCCGTCGCATCGTCCTGCGCCGCGGCCGTTAGGACCCGGGACGACACTCGACGGGCTATGCGCTTCACGTCGTCCCGACGCTGACGTAGGGTCCGGTCCATGGAACAGGTCTTCGAACCGGACGGCTGGGATGCCCGGCTCCGGGTAGGGCTGCTCGTCCCCGACGGTGACATCGGGCCGGAATCCGAGTGGTCGGCGATGGCTCCCCCGGGGGTGGCGGTGAACGCGAGCCGATTCCGGTTCCCCGTCGGAGCGGTCGAGGCCGACGCCGATCGGATTGCGATCAGCCCCGTCGAATACGTCGCAGCGCCCGGTCCGCTCGACGAGGCACTCGAACTGCTGAACCCTCCCTCGATCGACGTCTACTCGCTGGCGTTCACGTCGACCAGCTACGTCGGTGATGACGCCGATCTCGTCGCCCGGCTGAGCGAGCTCGCCGGCGGACGCCCGGTCGTCACGACGGGCCAGGCACTACTCGCCGCCGTTGCTCACTTCGATGCCGCCAACGTGCTCCTCGTCGATCCACCTTGGTTCCCTGGTGAGCTCACCGACCTCGGCCGACAGTGGCTCGAGCGCAACGGAGTGGTTGTAGCCCGAGCCGAGCCGGCGGGCTTACCATCGGGGCAGGGCAACATCCATCCAGGAGCCATGCATCGGTGGCTGTGTCGGGCCATCGAGGGAATCGACCTGGTGCTCGTAGGTGGCAACGGCTTCCGAGCGGTTGGCGCGGTGAACGCCGTCGAGGAGGACACCGGTGTGGCCGTCGTGACTGCGAACACGGCGCTGCTCTGGCACACCCTGAGAGCAGCCGGGCGGCCGACGGCTGGTGTGACCCGGTACGGCAAGATCTTCGCTGGCTAGATCCGGGCATGACCTCACTTGTCGCCGGGGGTCTTGGCGACGCCGTCTGCGATCAGCGTGTCGATCTCGTCGACCGTGAGACCGTGGCGAGCCAGCACTTCCCGGGTGTCGCGGCCGGTCGCGCCAATGTGGGTCGTGCGGACGGCGCCCGTCTCGCTGAAGTTCCACATCGCCGCTGGCTGACGTACCCGGCCCAGTCCTTCGCTGGCATCGGTCTCGCTGATCAGCCCGAGGTGCTGCACGGTCGGATCATCCAGGACGTCCTCCCGCAACGTCACCGCGCCGGCGGCGAAGTCGTGCGCCGCGAATCGGGCGAGGATCTCCTCGGTGGTGTACTTCACAACCTCGGTGCGAACGGCGTCGAGGAGCTCCGGGAAGTGCAAGATGCGGCCCATGGCGTCGGCCCAGCGCTCGTCGACCACCCACTCGGCCCGGTCGAGGGCCAGGCAGAGCCCCTCCCACGGCGGGACGAGGATGCCGGTGGCGATCTCACCGTCGGAGGTCTGGAGCACCACGAGGAACGACCCAGGGGCCGACTTCAGATGCGGCGGCGCGCTCTCCCACGGGATCATCGGGTCGAGCTCGGCCAGCCCGACAGCGAAGGCATCGGTCCACGCGAGGTGCAGGCCAACCGCGATCATCGGCACCTCGACCTGCTGACCGCGGCCCGTTCGCTCCCGGCTGTACAGCGCCGCCAGCACGGCCTGGACCGCGGCGTTGGCCGAGGTCTTGTCGACGATCAGCTGTCGCATCAGGTCGCCGTTGCCGTTCATGTCGCGCTGGTAGTCGACCATGCCCGTCTTGGCCTGGATCACGTAGTCGAACACCGGTTGCTCGGCCTCCGGGCCCTCGGAGCCGAGACCGTTGATCGCGACATCGATCAGGCCCGGATTCCGAGCGGAGAGATCGTCGTAGCGGAGCCCGAGGTTGGCTGCCTTGCCGGCCCGCATGTTGTGCAGGAAGACGTCGGCGCCCGCCACCAACTCGAACAGCAGCTCCCGCCCCCGCTGGGTGCTGGCGTCGATCGAGGCGAACCGCTTGCCGCGGTTGAGGGCGTAGAAGACGCTGTTCACCGAGTCGGGGTCGCTTCCCAGGCCAGCTCGGACCGGGTCGGGCTGATCCGGTGCCTCGACCTTCACGACGTCGGCCCCCAGCTCGGCCAGCATCATCCCGGCGTAGGGCCCCGAGTAGATGCTCGTGATCTCGACGACGGTGAGACCGTCGAGCGGTCCGGTGTCAACTCCAGCCATGCGCGGAGCGTACCCGCCCCCCACTGCAGGCGGCCCAGCGGTCAGGCGAGGACGTCTTTGGCGATGATGGTCTTCATGATCTCCGAGGTGCCGCCGTAGATCGTGGCGATCCGGGCATCGACGTAGGCGGGCCCGATCGGGAACTCGGCCATGTAGCCGTAGCCCCCGAAGAGTTGGAGGCACCGATCGACGGTCCGCTTCTGCAGCTCGGTGCCCCACAGCTTGGCCTTGGCCGCCGTGGCCGGCGTCAGCTCCTGGTCGTTGAGCTTCGCGATCGACTGCTCGATGAACGGTCGGGTCACCTCGATCTCGGTCGCCACCTCGGCCAGTACGAACTTCGTGTTCTGGAACGACGCGATCGGCTGGCCGAACGCCGTTCGCTCCTTCACGTAGTCGACGGTCCACCCCAAGGCCGCCTCGGCCGCCGCCAACCCGGTCAGCCCGATCGACAGGCGCTCCTGGGCGAGGTTGAAGGCGAGGTACTCGAACCCCCGGCCCTCCTCGCCGAGCAGGTTGGCGGCCGGCACCCGGACGTCGGTGAAGAACAGCTCGGCCGTGTCGGCCGAGTGCTGCCCGATCTTGTCGAGGTTCCGTCCCCGCTCGAAGCCGGCCATGCCCCGTTCGACGACGAGGAGCGACATGCCCCTGGCTCCCGCGTCCGGGTCGGTCTTGGCCACGACGATGACGAGATCGGAGTTGATCCCGTTGGTGATGAACGTCTTGGCGCCATTGAGCACGTACTCGTCGCCGTCGCGAGCCGCAGTGGTGGTGATGCCGGCGAGGTCGGAGCCGGTGCTGGGTTCGGTCATGGCGATGGCGGTGATCAACTCGCCAGACGCGATCCCGGGCAGCCACCGGTCGGCCTGGTCGTCGTTGCAATACTCGATGAAGTAGGGGGTCGTGATGTCGTTGTGGAGGCCGAGCCCGAGCCCGCCGCCGCCCATGTTGGCATAGGCGAGCTCCTCGTCGATGACGGCGTTGAACCGAAAGTCGTCGTTGCCCCCGCCGCCGTGTGACTCGGGGATCGCCATGCCGACGAACCCGTGCTTGCCGGCCTCGGTGTACACCGCGCGGTCCATGATCCCGGCCTGCTCGAACTCGGCGAACCTCGGCCTCATCTCCGCGGCGACGAACGATCGGAAGCTCTGACGGAACAGATCGTGGGTCTCGTCGTAGATGCTCGCCATCGGTTGCTCCCCGTCGCTTCCGGACTGGGAAAACCGTAGCTGGGCTCCGGACGGCGTGCGGATTTCGTTTGGGTCGTCGGCAGCAGCCGATTAAAGTACACGGAACCGTGTGGCAGGTGTCACAACGTCCGGGGAGAAGGAGAGGACTCTACTCATGACCCAACGATGGTTACGACTGCTTTCGTTGCTGAGCGCGTTCGCGTTGCTGGCGGCGGCATGTGGCGGAGGTGACGACGAAGGCGATACCGCGACCGACGGCGAGGAATCGGTCGAGGCATCCGAGAGCGAACAAGAAGCGGGCGCCGTCGACGAGGAGGCAGCAGACGAAGCCGTCGCCGAGGCGGCCGCCGGTGAGGGCGAAGAGGAAGCGGCCGGCTCCGAAGCGGCGAACATCGAAGAGCTCGAAGCCGAGTGGGCGGCCAATCGGCAAGCGGTCATCGACGACCTGACGGCCGGCATCGAGTCCGGCGACTACGGCATCGGTGACGACAACGTCCTGCGGGGCCCTGGTGGCTTCGAGGCCGACATGTCGGCCTGCCCGGCCGACTGGGCCGACACCGAAGGCATCGGCGACACGATCAAGGTCGGTCACCCCGGCGTGCAGTCCGGCAACCTTGCGGCCTACGGCAACATGGGCATCGGCTGGGAGGTCTATCTCGACTACGTCAACGAGGCCCACGGCGGTGTCGGCGGGGTCCCGATCGAGCTCCTCCGGCGGGACGACGGGTACGTCGCCACCCAGACCATCGAGGTGGTCGACGAGCTGCTCCAGACCGAGAAGCCGCTGTTCTTCCACACGCTGGGCTCGCCCAATACCCTCGCCGTCTACGACACGCTCAACGCCAACTGCATCCCCCACCTGTTCGTGGCCACCGGCCACCCGGCATGGGGCGATCCGGTCAACCACCCGTGGACGACCAGCAACCAGATGTCGTACGCGACCGAGGCCATTCTCTGGGGAGCCTGGATCAAGGAGAACATGGCCGACCGGCTGCCGGTGAAGGTCTCCGGGCTCGTCATGGACAACGACTTCGGGCTCGCCTACGAGCAGGGCATGGAGGCCTACGCCGAAGAGAATCCGGACGTCATCGCCGAGTTCAACCCGATCCGGCACGACCCGGCGGCGCCGACCGTGACCAACGAGATGACGACGATCGCAGCTAGCGACCCCGACGTGTTCATCTCGATGACGGCCGGTAACCCGTGCCTGCTCGCCGTCCAGGAAGCCGGCAACTCCGGCCTCGTCGGCGGCGACACGGTGCTGTTCGCCCCGTCGGTCTGCAAGGACCCCAACGCCTACATGATTCCGGCCGGTGAAGCGGCCGAAGGCTGGCTGATCGTTGGCGGTGGCCAGAAGATCAACACCGATCCCCAGTACGCCGACGACGCCTATATCAAGTGGGCGAACGAGAAGCTGGAGGAGGCCGGTCTCGACAAGACGGTCGGTCTCTACTTCACCGGCTTCGGGTTCTTCGCCTGGCAGACGGTCGAGGTGATGCGGATCGCGAACGAGCTGCCCGGCGGGCTGAGCAGGACCAATCTGATCATCGCCAGCCGTGGCCTCGACCTCGAGCACCCGGCCCTGATCGACGGCATCAGCTTCTCGGTCAACGGCAACGAGGACTCCTACTTCATCGAGGGATCCGACTTCAGCCGCTACGACGCCGCCACGGAGTCGTGGCTCCAGGAGGGCAGGATCGTCGACCTCAACGGTTCGTCGCCGAACTGCGCCTGGGGCGACGGCGGCTGCAGCTGATCCCCAACTGCGGCTAGCGACCTGACGA
>JAOTYQ010000264.1 GCA_029861725.1 Acidimicrobiia bacterium
CCGGGTTGCGTTGGGGCAGGAGACAGATCCCGGTGGCGAGGCGCACCGTCGAGGTGTGGGCGGCCAGGAACCCGATCATCGCGGTGACGTCGAGCAGCCCGCTGCCTTTGGGGATCGGGATCTTCCCGTCGGGCGAGCCGGGATAGCGGGACTCGTAGTCGGGGAAGAGGACCACGTGCTCGCCGAGCCAGATCGAGTCGAGTTGCAGCTCCTCGGCCCCGGCGGCCAGGTCGGCCATCATCTCCGGCGTCGCCTGTGGCGACTGCAGCGGTGCGAACAATCCCAGTTTCATCTCGTCCCCCGGTCGGTCGGAACTCGTCGGCTCAGCTAAGCAGACGGCCGACGTCATGGTCGAGAGCAGCGGTGTATGTGCGCTCGATCATCGTGTCGAGGGCGGCCTGGGTGTCGGGGTCGTCCGGTTCGAGCCGGGCGAGGTTGTTTGCGAACTGGCCCATCCACCAGAGCAGATTCTCGTCGTAGCTGTGGGCGAACCACTCGGGGTCGACGGTGACCCCGGCGGCGCCGAGCGTGTCGAGATAGCGGGCGACGAGCTCGGCCTCGGTGGCTCGCCGGCCCTCGACGGTGAGGCTGGTGATGCAGAAGCACGTGAGGTCCATGGCCCCCGGGCCGCGGAGCGCGGTCTGCCAGTCGATGATCGTCACCTCGTCGCCGGCGAACAGGAGGTTGTCGAGCCGGTAGTCGGCATGGACCACTGTCAGGGGCTCGGTCGCCGCCTTGGCCGACCACGCCCCCAGCTCGGGAGCGAAGCGCTGGATCCACTGGCCGGTCGGTTCGGGAACGACGTGGCCGTAGCGCTCGAGGAACGTGGGGAGGGCGTCGAGCCACGGCCCTTGCAGCCCGCCGATGCCGGTGGAGTCGAAGCCCGGCATCCACTCGAAGCGACGGTCGGCCTGCCACCACGATGCGTGGAACCCGGCGAGGGCATCGACCGCAGCCACCGCCTGGGTCGGCGTTGCCCCGGTCGCCGCATCGACCGGATCGGCCGGGCAGTCCTCGAGGACGACGACCCACCGCTCGGCGGCGGCGTCGCCAGCCGCGTAGTAGCAGCGGGGTACCCGAGCTCCCGGCGAGACCGGCGCGACCTCCGTGTAGAACGCAACCTCACGGGCCCAGGCCCGGAGCATCGAGCCGACCTGGTGTCCTCCGGGATCCGAGGTCGGGAGCTTCACGATCATCGTCGCCGGCCCGGTCCCCCGATCGTAGGTGATGCGAAGCCGGGCCAGGTCGCCGAGGAGGCCGACCGCCGGGCCGAGCGGTTCCACGACGACCGCCCCCACCACGACGTCGAGCGCGGCGGCGGGATCGGGACCGCCGGTCTGCAATGCGGCGTCGAGCCATGCGGCCGAGATCTCGCCGATCGAGCCCGGAACGGCCGGCATCGGTCAGCCCTCGGGCGCCGGCGGCGCGACCACCAGCCGACCGGTCACGCCGTGCTCGTCGATCAGGGAGGCGACGAGCCCGTTGGCCTTCGCCGCCTCGACGAATCGACGGAGGTAGTCGAATCCGGCGGCGTCCCGATCCCGAGGCGTGCCCATCGCCTGGCGGACGGCGGTGAACTGGCCGTCGAGGATGCGGGACCCGGGCAACCGCTCGACGTCTTTGATGAGGCCTGGCCGCAGCCCGGCCATTGCGTCGAGGTTCTGCTCCACGAGGGCGGTGAACGACGCATCGGGCCCGGTGACCTGCACAAGTTCGGCGTGCTGGAGGTTGCGCTCCAACCAGAGGTCGTAGGCGGAGCGGGCGGCGCTGGCGATGCGACGGCCGGGCTGGTCGACCTGATCGATCGAGGTGATATCGGAACCCGGCGGCACGAGATACGTGGCCTCGATCTCGCAGTAGGCGTCGGTGAAGGCGATCCGCTCGGCCCGCTTCGGCTCGGCCCCGATGTTGCCGACGTCCCACACTCCGGTCGGCGCATCGTCGGCGACCTGACCCGGGCTCTTGTACCGCAACAGCTCGACGCCTACGCCGAGCCGGTCGGCGAGGGCCTTCGCCATGTCGGGCGAGACCCCTTCGGGGTTGCCGTCCTTGCCCTTGCCGGTCACCAGCAGGAAGTTGCTCAGGTTGATCGCGGCCCGCAGCGTCCCGGTCGGGGCCAGGGCCTCGACCGCGTCGGCCGACGGCTCGGGAAATGCATGTTCTGGTGACGCCATAGGCGCCGAGTCTGGCAGGCGGGACCGTGGGCGGCCAGCGGTCGTTTCGCCTCGGCGCGGGGCCGGTCGTTAGCATCGTCACCAGATCGCACGACGAGGGGGACCAACATGGCCACCAACTACGACCTGATCATCAAGGGCGGCACCGTCATCGACGGGACCGGCGCCCCTGGTCGGATTGCCGACGTGGGGATCGTCGGCGACCGGGTCGTCACCGTTGGAACCTGCGACGCTGACGCCGCCCGGGTGATCGACGCCACCGGCAAGCTCGTCACCCCCGGGTTCGTCGACATCCACACCCACCTCGACGCCCAGCTGGCCTGGGACCCGATCGGGACCGTCTCGTGCTGGCACGGGGTCACGACCGCGGTGATGGGCAACTGCGGGGTCACGTTCGCCCCCTGCAAGCCCGAGGACCGGACCCAGTTGGCCGAGATGATGGAGTCGGTCGAAGACATTCCGGCCACGGCGATCCTCGACGGTCTCCCGTGGGATTGGCAGTCCTACGGCGAGTACCTCGACTCCTACGAGCGGATGCCGAAGGGCATCAACGTGGGCGGCATGGTCGGCCATTGCTCGGTCCGGGTCGCGGTCATGGGCGATCGGGCCATCGACCAGCACCACGCCGACGCCGACGACATCGCCAAGATGTGCGACCTCGTCGAGGAGAGCCTCCGAGGCGGCGCTCTCGGGTTCTCGACGTCGCGGACCTACCTGCACCAGACGCCCGACGGACGGGAGGTGCCTGGCACGTGGGCCGCCCCGGAGGAGCTGCTCGCCATCGGCGAGGTCATGGGCAGGCTCGGGAAGGGGATCTTCGAGTGCGCCGTCGACAACGATCGGCAGCTCCACGGCCTGGTCGGGACCCCGGACCGGACCGTGATCGAGCGCGAGGTCGAGTGGATGAAGGAGCTGTCGATCCGGACCGGCCGGCCGGTGACGTTCGGGTTCGTGCAGAACCGGTCGGATCCGTCGGCGTGGCAGTACTGGCTGGAGCTCGTGGCGGCGGCCAACGCCGATGGGGCCCAGATCCACCCGCAGACCACGAGCCGGGGCATCGGGGTGCTGTTCGGGATCGCCAACCGAACCCCGTTCGACAACTGCTCCCGGGAATGGCGGGCGCTGCGCGACCTCCGCTGGACCGAGAAGCTGGAGAAGCTAGCCGATCCGGCGACCAAGGCTCGCCTCGTGGCCGACGTGGAGGCCACCCCATCGAAGCTCGACCTGTCGGCGATCTACCGGCTCGACCCGAGCCGCGTCGACTACGAGCGCGACGACAGCGAGACGCTCATCGCCCACGCCGAGCGCAGAGGCGTGCCGCCGGCCGAGGCGTTCATCGACATGGCGATCGAGACCGAAGGCCGAGGCCTGTGGAATTACCCGTTCCTCAACTTCGAGTTCGATGCGGTCGAGGCGAAGCTCCGGCACCCGGACGTGGTGCTCGGCATCGGTGACGCCGGGGCCCACGTGGGGCAGATCCAGGACGCCAGCCAGACCACCTACTTCCTGACCCGGTGGGTGCGGGACAGCGGAGCGTGGCCGGTCGAGGAGGGCATCAAGATGATGACCTCCGAAGGGGCCGATCTGTTCGGCCTGAACGACCGCGGACGGCTCGTCGAGGGGGCGTATGCCGACGTGAACGTCATCGACTTCGACCACCTCGAGCTCCACGCTCCCGAGTACGTCTACGACTTCCCAAACGGCGCCGGCCGCTACATCCAGAAAGCGAGCGGCTACGACGTGACCGTCGTGAACGGTGAGGTGTTCATGGAGGGCGGCGAGCATCAAGGTCCGCTCGCCGGGCGGGTACTGCGAGCCTGAGCCCGTCACGCCAACGTAGCCACCCCAATAGGGTCCCGACCGGGACCTGAATCTAGGATCTCGTCCGTGGTGCTGGGATCCCTGACTCCGTGACCGACGTCGTCGACACAGCGGCCGAGAGGGGTGCCACCAGCGAGCTCGCCGGGCCGGTCGTCGATCGCCGGGCCTGGTTGGCGCTGGCGACGGGATCGCTGGCGTTCGTCCTGGGCACGGTGAACGTCACGGTCACAAACGTCGGGTTCAACGACATCCTCGACAGCTTCCCCGGCGCCGCCACGTCGCTCACCGGCTGGATCCTGACCAGCTACTCGCTCACGTTCGCCTCGACGATGCTGCTCGCCGGTCGGCTTGCCGACCGTTACGGTCGCCTCGTCGTCTTCCGGGTCGGGCTCACGGGGCTCTTGATCTCGTCGCTGGCCGCCGGTTGGGCGCCGTCGGTGCCGCTCCTGGTGCTCGCCCGCGCCGGGCAGGGGATCTGCGGCGCCCTGGCGGTCCCGGCCTCCCTCGGGCTGGTGCTGCCCCGATTCCCCACCGGCAAGCAGGCGACCGTGGTGGGGATCTGGGCCTCGGTCGGAATGGTCGCCTCCGGCCTGGCGCCCGTGCTGGCCGCAACTGCGCTGTCGCTCGCGACATGGCGGTGGATGTACCTGACCTTGGTCCCGATCACCGTCCTCGGATTGATCGGGGCCAAGCTGTTCATGACCGAGACGGCCGAGCCGGACCGGTCCCGCCCGATCGACCTCATCGGCGTCGTCATGGGATCCGGCGTCGTGTTCCTCGTCGTGTTCGCAACGCTGCGAGGGCCAACCGCCGGGTGGCGCTCGCCGACCGTGGCCGGTGCGTTCGTTGTCGCAGCCGTGCTGCTGCCGGTGTTCCTGTGGCGATCGTCGCGTCACCCCGAGCCGCTGTTCGACCCTGGGTTGTTCCGGGTCCGGTCGTTCGCCGTGTCGAACATTGCGGTGTCGCTGTCGATGGTTGGGGCGTTCACGAGCTGGGTGCTCTGGCCGATCTTCCTCATCAACGTGTGGGGTTACACGGTGTGGGGCGTTGGCCTGGCCTTCCTGATCTCGCCGATCGTGTCGGGCGGGGTGGCGATCGTCGGCGGCCGGTGGGCCGATCGCCACGGCTACCGGGGGGTGATTGCGGCCGCCGCCGCGGTGGCCACGGTCGGCCACCTCTGGGCGTTCCTGTTCCTCGATGAGCGGGTCCGGTTCTGGTTCGCCTTCTTCCCCGTGACCGTCCTGTTCGGGCTTGGCATGGGCATCCTCGCCAGCATGCTCAACGCCGCCGCCCTGCGCGACATCGAGGCGAGCGCCATCGCCACCGCCAACGGCGTCCATCAGGCGCTGCGGTACGCCGTCGGCGGGATGGGGACCGCCCTGGCGCTGGCCGTGCTCAACGGCACCCACGAGGTGTGGCGCTACGACACGATGTGGGCGATCCTCGGGGCCGCCCAGTTGGTCGTCGTCCCGCTGATGATCTTCGGCTACCCGGGCAACGACGAGATCTGATCTCGAGAAGGGGTTTCGGTTCCGGTGTGATCCCGTCACCCTGTGGTCGTGAGCGACGACGACCTCAGAGCGGCCATCATCGATGCGCTGGGCCAGGACGCCCGATCGGCCCGCCAGCTCGCCGAGGAACTGGCAGCAGGCAGACCCGATCGCGGACCGACCCCCGAAGAGCTCGAGGATCTCCTGGACGACGACCTCGCCTTCACCCGAACCACCGCCGGCTACTTCTACGTCCCGGCGATGGTCGACGGCATCACCTGGACCGTGCCCGTCGACGACGGCGACGCTGCCGTCGATCACCTGCGGGCCGAGCCGTGGCTGGGCCCGATCACCTGGTGGATGATCACGGAGCGCACCGAGCTGGCCGACCCGCCGGCCGATGCCGCAACCCTGGAGGTGCACGGCCACTGGGACGACGAGGCCGGGGCCGAGATCGACGTGGTGTGTGGGCCCGAGGGGTGGCTCTCCGCCCTGGCCGGCGAGACGGCGACGCTGTCGGTCCGGGACCACCGGGTCCACCTGGCCCCCTGCGCCGAGCCCCCTGAGCCGACCGCCGAGCAGCTGGCGGCGATCAGAGCCGCACTCGATCGGGCGACCGCGGACCGGCCGACCGACGCCGCGCTCACCGGACGGCCGATCGATCGGCGCTTCGCCTCAATCTCGACCGTAGTGGCGGAGGCGCTGGCTACGTCCCGCTCGGTCTTCGTCGACGCCCCGGTCCCGACGCTGCCGGCACTGATCGATCGAGCCGGGTTGGACCTCGATGACAACTCGGTGGCAGCCGCCGGCTTCGACTGGGCGACCCTGCGGCAGTGGCAGGCCGTGAACCGGCTGAAGCTCATGCACGATCTCGACCAGAACCGAGCCGAGCTCGTGGCATCGCTCGTGAGGGCGGTCCAGCTCGCAGCGGGCGGCGATGCCGATGCGCTCGGCACCTCCGACGCCGAGCGGCGGGGAGCGGCCGAGCTGTTCGCCGATGCGCTCGACGACGGTGCGATCGCCGACGGCTTCTGGAGCGAGCTGGAGCGGCGGGGCACCGTGGCCGCCGCCGAGCCGTTCGCCGCCGCCCTTGCGCTCCGCGGCGACCCGGACTCGTCGCTCGGCACGGCCTGGCTCCAGTCCCGTGTCCTCGACCGGGCCGGCGACGGCGCGAAAGCGGTGGCGGTGCTCGAGGGGCACCTGGCCGGGAGCGCTTCCCACCGGCCAGCGCTGGTCGATCTCGCCGGGTTCGCCGCCGACCGCAGCGACCTCGCTACCGCCCACCGCCTGCTCGGCCTAGCTCGAACGGCGGCCGACGATCGAGACCTCGGCTATCCCGGTGAGCTGCTGGCCGACGAGATCGACGGCTACCGGAAGCTGCAGCCGCGAAAGACCGCCCGCCGGAACGATCCCTGCCCCTGCGGGTCCGGCCGGAAGTACAAGGTGTGCCACGCTGGACGCGACCTGCTGGCGTTCGAGGACCGAGCGGCGTGGTTGCACGACAAGGTGGTTCGCCACCTGCTGGCCACGACCCCCGAGCTGCCGTGGGCCCTGGCCCAGACCATCGCCGGGCCCTACGACGATCCCGTCGCCGTCGACCGGTGGTACGACTCACCGATCGTGGCCGACCTGGCCCTCCACGAGGGTGGCGGCTTCGCCGCGTTCGCCGCCGCCCGCCGCGATCTCCTCCCGGCCGACGAGGCCGAGCTGGTCGACGCCTGGCTCCGGACCGACCGTGGCCTCTTCGAGGTGCTGGCCGCCGCCGACGGCGTCGTCGACCTGTACGACGTCAACCGCGACGACCGCTGCCAGGTCGTCAACGTCCATGCAGCCGAGGAGCTGCCACAGCCGGGCCTGCTGCTCGGCCGGCCCCTCCCGGTCGGCCCGGCGCTGCGGGCCTTCGCTGGCTTCCTCGCAGTGCCCTATGCCCTGGCCCGCGACATGAGCGACGCCCTCGCCGACGGCTCGGCCGACGCCGTCGCCGGAGCGATCGCCGAGGTGGTCTCCTTCGCCTGAGCAGGGCGGGCACCGGTAAGGTCGCCACCACGGGCCGCAGCGCCGAGGACAGGGGGATCGACGTGGCCGAGCTGATGCTGGCAGGGGTGACTCACTACCCGCCCTTGGCCGGGACCGACGACGACATGGCCGGCATCCACCGGAGGATGCTCGCCGATCCCGACGTGCCCGAAGCCGAGCGGGACCCGGCCAGCTGGCCGGCGGAGCAACGAGCCGAGTGGGGTGAGGATCAGGCGCGGTCGTCGGCTTCCACCCACCGGCGCTCGCTCCGGGACGGGTTCACCCGGATCCGGGCCGAGATCGAGGCGTTCGAGCCCGACGCCGTGCTGATCTGGGGCGACGATCAATACGAGAACTTCCGGGAAGACCTGATCCCGCCGTACGCCATCCTCGCCTACGACGACCTGGTGGCCCGGCCCTGGGCCGAGCGTCGCAGCCCCAACGCCTGGAGGGAACCGGCC
>JAOTYQ010000265.1 GCA_029861725.1 Acidimicrobiia bacterium
GCCGTCCTGCGCTTCAACTTCCGTGGCGCCGGCTCATCGGGCGGCATCCACGACGAGGGTCGAGCGGAGCGCCTCGACGTCGAGGCCGCCGTCGCCGCGGCGAAGGAGCGGTGGCCCGGCTCGCCGATTCTGCTCGCCGGCTACTCGTTCGGGGCCGACGTCTCGTTGACCGTCGACGACCCGGTCCTCACCGGGTGGCTGGCGGTCGCTCCCCCGCTGCGGGTCGTCGCCATCGAGGACATGATCGCGCTGCGCGACCAGCGCCCGAAGACGATCGTTGGGGCCACCAACGATCAATTCAACCCGTTTGCCGACCTCGTCGAGACGATGGCCTCGGTGCCGAACGCCACCGTCGTGGAGGCGAAAGGGGCCGATCACTTCTTCGCCGTCGGGATCGACGCAGTGGTCGCCGCGGCGCGGGATGCGCTCGGGGTCTGATACCAGCGTCCCACGGTTGGCGTTCAACGGCCGGCGCTTGACCGAGGTCGGTCTCAGCCGTCGGCGGGTCGGACGGTGATGCCGGCGGCGGTCATCGCCGCCTTGGCGTCGGCGACCGTAGCCTCCCCGAAGTGGAAGATGCTGGCTGCCAGCACGGCGTGGGCTCCGCCCTCGATGACGCCCTCGGCGAGGTGGTCGAGGTTACCGACGCCCCCCGAGGCGATCACGGGGACGTTCACCGCCTCGATCACCGCCCGGTTCAGCTCGTGGTCGAACCCGCTGCGAGTGCCGTCGCGATCCATCGAGGTCAGGAGGATCTCACCGGCCCCGAGCTTCACGACCGTCTCCGCCCACTCGACCGCATCGAGATCGGTGCCGGTACGGCCGCCGCGGACGAACACCCGGAACCCGGACGGGAAGCGATCGGCTCCGGCGCCGTCGATCTCGAGCCCGGGGCTGACCCGCCGGGCGTCGATCGCCACGACGCAGCACTGCGCACCGAACTCCTCCGAGATCTCCCGGACGAGCTCCGGCCGCTCGACAGCGGCCGAGTTGACCGAGACCTTGTCGGCACCGGCCCGAAGCAGTCGGCGGGCGTCCTCGACCGTGCGGATCCCGCCGCCGATCGTGAACGGGATGAACACCTGCTCGGCAACGGCGGTGGCCATGGCAACCGTTGTCTCGCGGTCCTCGTGACTGGCGGTGATGTCGAGGAAGACAAGTTCGTCGGCCCCCTGGAGGTCGTAGCGAGCGGCGAGCTCGACCGGGTCCCCAGCGTCTCGGATGTCGACGAAGTTGACGCCCTTGACGACCCGTCCCTTGTCGACGTCGAGACAGGGGATCACCCGGACCGCATGCATCAGTCTCCCTCCAGCCCGGCCCGAATCGCGTCGGCGAGGCCGAACGCGCCCTCGTAGAGGGCTCGACCGACGATGACGCCGGCGAGCGACCGACCGCCGGACCGGAGCCGGCGGAGGGCCTCGAGGTGACCGATCTCGCCGACGCCGCCAGAGGCGATGACCGTCGTGGCCGTGGTCGCCAGCAGATCGGCCAGGCCGACGAGATCGGGGCCCTCCATCGTGCCGTCTCGCCCGATCTCGGTCACGACCAGGGCCTCGACGCCGAGATCGGCGAACTGCTGGGCTACGTCGGAAGTGGTCCGACCCGTTCGCTCCGTCCAGCCGTGGGTGGCCACCTCGTCGCCGTTGGCATCGATCCCGACCGCCACCGAGCGCCCGGCGTCGACCAGCTCGCCAACCAGTGCGGGTCGCTCCAGAGCCGCGGTGCCGATCACGACCCTGGCGACGCCGAGATCGAACAGCGCCTCGGCGGCGGCGAGGTCGCGCACGCCTCCCCCGACCTGGACCGGAACCCCGGCGGCGGCCACGACGTCGCCGATGACGGACCGGTTGGTCGGCGCACCGGTGCGGGCGGCGTCGAGGTCGACGACGTGGAGGACCTCGGCTCCCTCGGCGATGAAGGTGCGGGCCTGGGCCACCGGATCGTCGCCGTAGACGGTCTCGCGGCGGTAGTCGCCCTGGTAGAGGCGGACGCAGCGGCCGCCCCGCAGATCGATCGCGGGGTAGATCATCAGGCGGTCGGAGCTGACGGCAATGGTGGTAGGAGGACTCATCCGGCTCCCGTTCGGAGAAGGTCGACGTAGTTCTGCAGCAGTCGGAAGCCGGCCCGGGCCGACTTCTCGGGATGGAACTGAGTGGCCATGACGTTGCCCCTCGCCGTGGCGGCTGCCACGTCGGTTCCGTAGTTCGTCGTTGCGATCACGTCGTCGCCGAGGTCGACGGCCAAACTGTGCACGAAGTACAGCCACGCACCGTCGAGACCCGCGAGGAGCGGGTGCTCGGGTTCGATGCACCGCAGGACGTTCCACTGCATCTGGGGTCGGGGCAGGATGTCGGGCAACCAGCGCACTGTGCCGGGCAGGATGCCGAGCCCGGCGACGCCGGGGCTCTCCTCTGACGCTTCGTAGAGCAGCTGCATCCCGACGCAGATGCCCAGGAACGGGCGACCGGAGCCGGCGGCGTCGACCGCGAGCCGATCCAGCCCCGTGTCGGCCAGGGCCCGCATGCAGGCACCGAACGCTCCGACTCCCGGGAGGACGACACCGTCGGCCGCATCGACGTCGGCCGGGTCGGCGGTGAGCTTGGCCTCGGCTCCCGTGCGCTCCAAGCCCTTCTGCGCCGACCGGAGGTTCCCAATGCCGTAGTCGAGCACGGCGATCCGGACCGGTGCCACTAGAGGGCCCCCTTGGTCGAGGGGATCCCCCCGCGATCCTCGATCCGGACCGCATCGCGCAGGCACCGGGCCACGCCCTTGAAGGCGGCCTCGATGATGTGGTGGACGTTGCGACCGTCCTTCAAGGTCACGTGCAGGGTGATGCCCGCTGCGGTGGCGAAGCTCTGGAGGGCGTGCTCCGCCAGCGACGGGTCGAAGGGGGGTGTGCCGAGCGGGATCGCTTCGGGCAACTCGACGTTCCAGACGAAGAACGGCCTCCCCGACAGGTCGAGCGCCACCTCGACGAGCGCCTCGTCCAAGGGATACAACCCGCTGGCGAAGCGGCGAACGCCGGCCTTGTCGCCGACCGCTTCCGCGAACACCTCACCCAGCACGATGGCCGTGTCCTCCACCGTGTGATGGCTGTCGACATGGAGGTCGCCGTCGGCCCGAACGGCGAGGTTGAACCCGCCATGGCGGCCGAGCTGGTCGAGCATGTGGTCGTAGAACGGCAGCCCGGTGGTGATATCGGTGCGGCCGGACCCGTCGAGGTCGAGGTCGACCTCGATCGAGGTTTCCTTCGTCGACCGGGATCGGCTTGCCGCTCGTCTCGCCCTGCTCTCGTCGGATCCTGCCACGAATGACCTCCTAGCCCGTCTCGGTGCCCGGCGGTCGGCTTGTGGGAGCCCCGCGTGACCGATCGAGCGTGTCGGTCAGGGCGTCGAGGAAGCGATCGTTGTCGTCCTTCGTGCCAACGGTTACCCGGAGGCAGCCGTCGAGTCCCTCCCAGCTCGACGTGTTGCGGACCAGCACCGACCGCTCGACGAGTCGCTCCCACACCGTCTGACCCTCGAGCCCCCGCTCGGCCGGCGGGCGGAACAGGATGAAATTGGCCCCGGAAGGCCACACGGTCGCCCCGAGCGCGGTGAGGGCGACCTGCAACCGACCGCGTTCCTCGACGATCGCTGCCACCCGTTGCTCCATCGCCTCGACGAAGTCGAGGGCGACAAGCCCTGCTCGCTGCTTGACGGCGTCGAGATGGTAGGGCAGCACGACCTTGTCGAGCTCGGCCACCAGCCAGGTGGGGCCGAGCAGGTAGCCGAGCCTCGCCCCGGCCATCGCCCACGTCTTGGAGAATGTGCGGGTGACGACGAGCGACCGTTCCTCGTCGAGCAGCGACAGCGCCGACCACGGAGAGAACTGCCCGTAGGCCTCGTCGACCACGAGCAACCCATCGGCTGCTTCCACCATCGCCAGCACCGACGAGATCGACGCCTCGGTCTCGACGGTGCCGGTCGGATTGTTCGGCGAGCAGAGGAAGACGACCGACGGCCGGCTGGTGTCGATCAGGTCGGCCACCCGTTCGAGGTCGAGGGTGAAGTCCTCGTTGCGGTGCCCCGCCACGGTGGTTGCGCCGCTGATCCGGGCGATGTGGCCGTGCATGGCGTAGGTGGGCTCGAACGTCGCGACCGTCCGGCCCGCTCCGGCAAAGGCGAGCACCACGGTCTGGAGCACTTCATTGGAGCCGTTGGCGCAGAACACGTGCTCAGCCGATCGCCCGTGGAGCCGGGCGATCGCACGGCGGAGCTCCCATGCCCCCCGGTCGGGGTACCGGTGCCATTCGAGGTCGGCCAGGGCCTCCTGGACCGCGGCGGTGAACGCCGGCGGTGGCGCCTCGGGCGCTTCGTTGGTGTTGAGGCGGACGTCGACGCTCAGCTGTGGCGAGTGATAGCCAGTCAGCGTTGCGAGATCGTCGCGGGGACGGGGCCGGGCCATCAGCCGGCCTCCCCGTGCTCGTCTCCGAGCCGAAGCCGGATCGATTCGGCGTGAGCCGCGAGGCCCTCCTGAGTCGCGAGGGCGATCACGTGCGGGCCCAACCGATCGAGGCCGTCGCGGTCGACGGTCACGATGTGGTGGTCCTTGCAGAAGTCGCCAACGGTCAGTGCGCTGGCGAAGCGGGCCGACCCGTTGGTGGGGAGCACGTGGCTCGGTCCGGCCACGTAGTCCCCTACCGAGGCCGGCGACAACTCGCCGCAGAAGATCGCACCCGCGTTGTCGACGCTGGCGGCCAGCTCTTCGGCGTCGGCCGTCTGGATCTCGAGGTGCTCGGGAGCGATCGCGTTGACGACCGCCAGGGCCGCCGCCCGGTCGTCGACGATGGCGACGTAGCCACCGGAGCGAAGGGTGGAGCGAACGTCCTCGGCCCGTGGGGCTGAGGCCAGCAGCTCCTCGCCGGCGGCACAGACCTCGTCGGCCACCGCCTCGTCCCACGTGACCAGCCAGGCCAGCCCGTCCGGGCCGTGCTCGGCCTGCACGATGAGGTCGATCGCGGCGTAGGTCGGTCGAGCCGTGTGGTCGGCGATGACGACGACCTCGGACGGACCGGCGAAGGCGGCCGCGATGCCGACGTCACCAGCCACCTCTTGCTTGGCCAAGGCGACGTATACGTTGCCGGGGCCGGCGATCACGTCGACGGCGGGGATCGACCCGGTCCCGTACGCCATCGCTGCCACTGCCTGAGCCCCACCGACTGCGTACACCTCGTCGACACCGGCTAGCCGGGCGGCGGCGAGCACCGACGGCGCGATCGAGCCACGGCGACGGTCGGGCGGCACGCACAATGCGACACGAGCGACCCCGGCGACCCGGGCCGGAACGGCGGTCATCAGTACGGTCGACGGATACTCGGCACGACCGCCCGGCACGTACAACCCAGCGCTGGTCACCGGTCGCTGGCTCGCCGTGATCGTCAAGCCCGGTCGAGCGATCACCTCGGTCGGACGGACCTGGTGCCGGTGGAACGCCTCTATCCCCTCGATCGCGGCGTCGTAGGCGGCCCGAAGTTCGGGATCGAGCTCGTCGACCGCCGCATCGAGCTCGGTGTCGGCGACCCGGATCGACTCCAGCGTCACCCCGTCGAACCGCTCGGTGAGACGACGGAGCGCGGCATCGCCATCGGCCCGGACCTCGGCGACGAGCTCCCGCACGACAGCTCTCGGCTCGTCCCCGGCGATCTCGGGACGGGGTAGGCGGTCGGCGACCGCCGCCCCCAGGCCACGGAGGTCGAGCCGGTTCAGCACCTCGACCGGACCTCCGGCTCGACGAAGCGGGTAGCGCCGGTCCGGCGGCTCACGGAGCTGTCCACGATCACGGACCCGTCCTCGTTCACGGGATCTCCTCATACCTGCGGCCCGGCGAAGGCACGGCGCACCGTCTCGTCGCTTGAAGGTTCGACGGTAGCGTGGGCGGCGCCCCACCCGGCTGCCATTTCCACCCTCACACCCCTCTGGCCAGCACCGATCGGCAGAACACCATGACGCTCGACGTGAACGCCCTCGACTCGATCTCGGCAACGCTCTCGGAGCTGACCGATCGCATCACCCAGCTCCTCCAAGCCTCCGACGACGACGAAGACGCCCTGGCCGAGCTTCGGGAGGTCGAACGGCAACTGCAGGCCTCGACCCGGCGGCTGGCCAAGATCGTCAGACGAGTGTCCAGTCTCTAGGCACACCCAGCCATAACACACTGTGTTCCGCCGGTATTGGCAGCCGATACTTCTAAATAGATAGTCGTAGTTGGGCCTTTATTTATCTATATGAGCGTTGCTAGTGGTCGATCCAACTACATGTAGCTCGCCCGAGTGCATCACCTGCCGCAACCGGAGACGTGCTCCCGAGCCCGGTGCGGGGGTGCCGTCTTCGCCCGGTTCAACCCCACACGCTGGGAAAAAGACGTCGGCGCCCCTAGAAGGGGCGCCGACGGCGCGACACAGGGCGGCGGATCCCTGTTGTCGCTGCTACCAGGTGGCGGGAACCTGGTTAAGGTCAATATAATTGAAGTGATTTCGTCGTGGGGTGATAGTCGAGAAAAAATCTACGATTTTCTCCCTCATTGACTTCCAGGCAGCGGCTCTGCCGCGCCCCCCCGGAGCGGCAGAGTAGACGGAGCGTCTCTCCGACGAGCACGTCAACGACGACGACACGGCGGTACGGGCCCGCTGCCACCCGTCTGTAGCTCGTAGACTTCAGAGGTTGTGGAACCAGGTGACGCCAGGCTCGATATCCGCGTCGTCGACACGCTCGACGGGCTCGTGAGCGCCCACGCCCGCGAGCTCCTGGCCCGCGCCCTGCCCCCCGAGGAGCAGGACGACCGGTTCGACGAGTGGCCCAGAGCCGACGGAGATGGCGACGACGTGTCCGACGCAGGATCCGCCGGACCGTCGCACTTGGCAGCGCTGGCAACAGCGGGGTCGGATCCGGTCGGTTATCTCGGCGGAGCCCCATCCGACGGCGTCGTCCAGCTGGACGCATTGGTCGATCCTCTGACCCCGTCCGAGGCGGGCGGGGCCGACCGGGTGCTGGCGGCGATGTTCGACGCGGTCGTCGAGCAGCTGGGGGCTGCCGGCATCGAGCGGGTCGAGCTGTGGGCCAAGCCGGTGCGGAGCTGGCACCGGTCGCTGGCCGAGAGCCGGGACATGACCGAGTTCCGGGCACTGCATCAGATGCGCTGCCCGCTGCCAGTCGATGCGGAGCCGATCCCGACGCGGGCCTTCACCGACGACGATCTCGACGAGCTGGTACTGGTGAACAACCGGGCCTTCGCCTCCCACCCCGATCAGGGCGGGCAGACGGTCGAGACGCTCACGTCGACGATGAGCGAGCCCTGGTTCCGGGCCGACGGCCTCAGGATCTTCGAGCGCGACGGCCGCATCGCAGGCTTCTGTTGGACGAAGATCCATCGCTCGCCGCCGGCCGCCACCGAGCTGGGCGAGATCTACGTGATCGGCGTCGATCCGGACTTCCACGGTCAGGGGCTCGGCGTACCGATGACCGCAGCCGGTCTCGATTGGCTCGCCGACCAGGGCATCGAGACGGGGATGCTCTACGTCGAGGCCGACAACGTGCCGGCGGTCCGAACCTATGAACGGCTCGGCTTCGTCGTCCTACGCACCGATCTCGCCTGGATCTGGGCGCCCCCGGCCGCCGACAGCCGGTGAGGCGATGACCACAACCGGCGGCCGAGGCGAGCCAGGCCCGAGCGCAACGGGTCGTGGTGAGCCTGCGGCGTCGCCGGTCTCGCCGTGGACGCCGAGTCGGACGGAGTGGGCGGCACTGCTCGACGGCGAGCCCCGCTACCGGGTCGATCAGGTGTGGGAGGGCCTGTACGAGCGAGGCCAGGCGCCGCAGGAGAACACCACCCTGCCGAAGACGCTCCGGGCTCAGCTCGACGCCCTCGCCCGGCCGGGCCTGGCGCTCGAAGCCACCCAGCGAGGGGCCGACGACCAAACCGT
>JAOTYQ010000889.1 GCA_029861725.1 Acidimicrobiia bacterium
AATCTCGCCGCGGGCGGGTTCAACGACCGGTGAAGACCGGAGGGCGCTTCTCGATGAACGCCCGCCGACCCTCCTCGAAGTCGTCGCTGGAACGGGCATGGTGCAGGGCGAGGCCCTGCTGGGCGTAGGCCTCCATCGGCGAGCCGGACCACCCCCGCACGATGGCGGCCTTGGTGAGGCCGATGATCCGAGTCGGGCCGGTGGCGAACTCGGCGACCAGCTCCCCGGTGGCGTCGTCGAGCTGGTCGTCCGGCACGACCAGCGTCGCCAGTCCCCACCGCTCGGCCTCCTCGGCGCTGAGCGTCGCTCCTCGCAGCGCCCACTCGAGAGCCTTGCCGATCCCGACGTACTGCTGGAGGAGGTTGGTGCCAGTGGCGAGGCCGCGGCGGACGAACGGTATCGCCAGCGTGGCCGAGGCGGCCATGACCCGGAGGTCGCACGCCAACGCGAGGTTGAACCCCGCACCGTGGGCATGGCCGTTGATCCGACCGATCACCGGCTTCGGCATCGCCCGCAACCGCTCGACGATCTGAGGCCACCGTCCCTCGCCCCGCAGGTACTGCTCGATCGGGTCGGCCAGCGGGCGCAAGGGCGTGTCGTCGTCGGTCATCCCCTTGAGGTCGTCGCCGGCGCAGAACGCTCTGCCCGCCCCGGTCAGCACGACGACCCGGACATCTCGATCCCGCTCCAGCCGGTCGATGGCGTCGAGCAGCTCGATGCCGATCCGGATGTTGAGCGCGTTCAGGCGATCCGGCCGGTTCAGCGTGATCCGGCAGCAGCCGTCGGTCGTGTCGACCTGCAGGTGTCGGTACTCGTCGGTCATGACGGGATCCTCCCCGAAATTTGCGGCGCTCACCACCGCTCCGGGGGCTGCGCCCACAAAGTTCGGGTGGTTCACTGCTTGGCGCGCCACTCCGGGAGGCTGGCCGCTTCGGCCGCGATCGACGTCGAGTCGCCGTGGCCGGTGTGGACGACCGTGTCGAGCGGGAGGGTGAAGAGCCGGTGCTCGATCGAGTCGAGGATCACGTCGTAGCTGCTGAACGACCGGCCGGTGGCGCCGGGTCCGCCGTTGAACAGCGTGTCGCCGCTGAACAGCAGGCCGTCGGCCGGCAGATGGAGACAGCACCCGCCGGGGGAGTGACCCGGGGTATGGATGACCTGGAGCTCCGCCCCACCGACCGTGATCGTCGCTCCCTCGGCCAGGGCATCGTCGACCCGCCGATCCGGGTAGACGACGTCCCAGAGCATCGTGTCGTCGGGGTGGAGCAGGATCGGCGCCCCGGTCTCGTCGGCCAGGGCGGCGGCGGCATTGATGTGGTCGTTGTGGCCGTGGGTGCACACGATCGCGGCCAGCCGCCGCCCCGCCAGCCCGTCGAGGATCGGACGGTGATCGTGGGCGGCATCGATGACGATCGCCTCGGTGTCGTCGCCGATGATCCACACATTGTTGTCGACGTCGAAGTCCTCACCGTCGAGGCTGAAGATGCCCGACGTGATGACCCGGTCGAGGCGCGCCATCGAACCGGCCGCTAGAGGACGACGACCGAGCGGAGCACGTCGCCCTGTTCCATCTTGTGGAAGGCATCCTCGACACCGTCGATGTCGATCGTCTCCGATACGAAGCCGTCGAGGTTCAGCCGGCCCTGGAGATACAGGTCGATCAGCATCGGGAAGTCACGGCTCGGCAGGCAGTCGCCGTACCAGCTCGACTTGAGCGAACCACCCCGCCCGAAGATCTCGATGAACGGCAGCTCCACCTTCATCTCCGGGTTCGGGACACCGACGAGCACAACGGTGCCGGCCAGGTCGCGAGCGTAGAACGCCTGCTCGTAAGTCTCGGGCAACCCGATCGCCTCGATCGCCACGTCGACGCCGTTGCCGCCGGTCAAGTCCCTGATCTTCTCGACCGGGTCGTCCTTGGTCGAGTTGATCGTGTGGGTGGCGCCGAAGTTCTCGGCCCACTCCAGCTTCCGGTCGTCGATGTCTACGGCGATGATGGGGCTGGCCCCAGCCAAGCGGGCACCCTCCAGTGCAGCGTCACCGACCCCGCCGCATCCGAACACCGCAACCGAGTCGCCCCGGCTCACCTCCCCGGTGTTCATCGCCGCCCCGAGCCCGGCCATCACCCCGCAC
>JAOTYQ010000008.1 GCA_029861725.1 Acidimicrobiia bacterium
CACCGCCTCCAGCGGGCCCTCGACGACGACCGCGCCGAGACGGGGCGGGACGACCGAGACAGCGACGAGCGGAACGACGACGAGCAGCTCTCACTGTTCGCCGTCCACTCCGCCACCGCCACCGAGCCGCCAGCCGACCCCGACGACATCCTCGGCCTTCACGACGAGCCCGAGCTGCCGGAGGCCGGGCCGGGTCCGGTTGCTCCGGAGCTCGAGATCGACCTCTCGTCCCTCCCCCCGGTCCCGGGCGCCACTCGGCCGGACCGTACCTCGAGCCGGCACGAGCGCCAGCGCCAGCGGAGCATCAACTCGCAATGGTCGCGCGACCTCGCAACGCTCACCGGTCTCAGCCATGCCAAGATCAACGCCGAGCTCAACCGCCTCTCGGGGGTGACGAAGGTGTCGGAAGCGACGGTGGAGCAGTTGGAGAAGCGAGCGTCAGCGGCGGCCGACTGGTTCGACCGGGAGCGGAAACGGTCGGCGATCCGGGCGTGACTACCGGGGCCGCAAGCAGCGGGAGATCGCCGACATCAGGTCGTCGACATTGCTGCGGTGGTCGTCCGTTGCGAACAGCATCGGCGGTCCGAAGGCCGCACTGATCGGCGGTCGGCGGAAACCGATCCTCGCCAGCACGGTACCCGGTGGCCAAGCTCGGTCCGAGCCGGTGAAGCCGACCGGAACGATGGCGGCACCAGCCCTGCGGGCGATGCGGGAGATCCCGGTGCGACCGGGCCCGACGCCGTCGGTGCGCTCATGCGCTCGCACGATGCGGCCTTCGGGCATCAGGGCACAGACCTGACCGGCTTGGAGCGCGTCGACCATCTCCTCCTCGGCGGTCCCGCTGTGCTCGCGGCTGAACGGGATGCAACCCAGTCTGGTGAAGAAGAGGGCTGCTGCCGGATTGCTGAAAAATCTGGCGTTGACCCCGATCCTGGCGGTGAGGCCGAAGTACCCCAGCGAGATCAACGACGCGTTCAGGTCGAACAGGCTCGAGTGATTGGCAGCGAAGATCAGCGGCCGATCGGTCGGCAGCTCGACGACGTCGGGGACCTCGACACCGGAGGTCAGCACCGACAGCACGCGGGCGGCCACTACCGAGCGGCGGAAGAACCGCTCGTGGCCGGTCGGGGCGGCGAGGTGGGCAGCTCCATCGCGCCCGAAGAGATCGGTTTTCACCTCTGGCGACGCTAGCGGCGAGCGGACCCACCCTGGTGGTTCGGAGTGGTCGGCGCGGAGGTCGGCGTCTACCGTCGGAGCCATGTTCATCCAAGGTGAGTGGGTCGAGGCCGCCTCCGGGAAGACCTTTGCCGTGACGAACCCGGCGACCGGAGCCGAGATCGGTCGGGTGCCGGACGGCGGGGCCGCCGACGCTACCGTTGCGATCGCCGCAGCCGATGCGGCGTTCGGCTCGTGGTCGGCGACGACGCCGTACGAGCGGGCCGACCTTCTGCTCCGAGCGTGGACGATCATGAACGATCGGGCGGACGAGCTGGCCGAGCTGATGACCACCGAGCAGGGCAAGCCGCTGCGGGCGTCGACCTTCGAGGTGGGCTATGGCGCCGATTTCATCCGATGGTACGCAGAGGAGGCGCGGCGGCTCAGCGGCGAGTGGTTGCCGTCCGGTCGGAGCGATCAGCGGTTCCTGGCGATCAAGCAGGCGGTTGGCGTGGTGGCGATGGTGACGCCGTGGAACTACCCGATGTCGATGCTGACCAGGAAGATGGCGCCGGCTCTGGCGGCCGGGTGCACGCTCGTGTTGAAACCGGCCGAGGCGACGCCGCTGTCGGCCAAGGCGATCTTCGAGGTGTTCATCGAGGCCGGCGTGCCCGCCGGCGTGATCAACCTGGTCACCGCCGAGGATCCGGCCCCGATCGGTGACGTGTTCACCAGCGACTCCCGGGTGGCCAAGCTCACGTTCACCGGATCGACCGCGGTCGGTCGCCTCCTCGCGTCGAAAGCCGGTGCGTCGCTCCAGCGCGTGTCGGTGGAGCTCGGGGGCCATGCGCCGTTCATCGTCTACCCCGACGCCGACCCCGACAACGCGGCGAAGGGGGCAGCCGCCCTGAAGTTCTTGAACGCCGGGCAGGCCTGCATCAGCCCCAACCGGCTCTACGTACATCGCGATGCCGCCGATGCGTTCATCGGGACGCTCACCAAGCGGGTCCGGGGCCTCGTCACCGGCAACGGCATGGACGACGGTGTCGGGGTCGGTCCCCTCGTCGACGACGCCGCCGTCGAGAAGGTGGCGGCCCAGGTCGACGACGCCGCCGCCAAGGGGGCCGGCGTCCCGATCGGTGGGCACCGGCTCACCGACGGCGGCCTCGACAAGGGCCACTTCTACGCACCGACCGTCCTCACCGATGTCACTGCGGACATGACGGTCTACCGGGAGGAGACCTTTGGGCCGGTCGCCCCGGTCGTGACCTACGACGACGTCGACGAGGTGATCTCGCTCGCCAACGACACCCACTATGGGCTCGCCGCCTACGTGTACACCGACTCGCTGAGGACGGCGCTGTCGGCTTTCGAGGCCCTGCGGTTCGGCATCATCGGCATCAACGACGTCAACCCGACCTCGGCCTCGGTGCCGTTCGGCGGCATGAAGGACTCCGGCCTGGGCCGTGAGGGAGGCCACGAGGGTCTCGACGAGTACCTCGAGACCAAGACCGCCGGCATCTCGCTCCGCTGATCGGCTCGGGCCACGGCCGATGACGGAGGCCTGGTCAGCTCGGTGCGACCTCGGGGTCTCGTTCGGTGTCGTAGGGCGCCAGCCAGCGGCGGTCGAGCCACAGGCCACCGAACGGCAGTGCGCCGATGAACAGCGCCATGATCGCTCTGATCCACGACCATTCGAGCGGCGCTTTGTTGGCGAGGACCAGGGCAGCGAAGACGAGGTAGAGCACACCATGGATCGGACCGAGGATCGAGACCCCGACCTCGGTGCCGCCGGTCTCCTTGACCGCCGTTGCGACCAGCAGCGCCAGGTAGGACAGGGCCTCGGCCACCGAGGCACGACGGAGGGCTCGCAGCGTCCCGACGCCGCCGGCACCAACGACGTGCACGTCGCTCACCGCCGCCCGCCGAGCGCTTCGACCAGCTCGCGCTGGTGGCCCGATTCCGGTCCCGCCATCGGTCGGCTCTGGGCGACGGCGTCCAGGACCACATCGAGCTCGTGGCCTCTGTCCAGGAGGGCACAGATGGCGATGGTCGGCGCTCGGCCGAGACCGGCGCCGCAGTGGATGACCACGGCCCATCCGGCATCGCGGAGGCGGTTGACCTCGGCCGCCAGCTCGCGAGCTTCGTCGAGGGTCGGGGCGCTCAGATCGGGGACCGGTCGCCACAGCGCACGGCGGCCTTCGTTGGCGGTGAGCCACGCGAGGTAGTCGGGGTAGCGCTCGTCGATCTCGTGCTCTTGGCACAGGCAGACGATGGCGCCGGGCTCGCGCCCCAACCGGGCCAGCGCCGCTTCCGGATCGGGGCCGGGCACCCGCTTGCCGCACAGCCAGATCCCGCTGCGTCGGCCTTCGACGACGATCTCGTCGAGCCCCCCGTCGACCGAGCGCGGTCCCCAGCTCATCGCAACGTCAGCCCATCACGTCCGGGCCGGCTGAAAGGATCTCGAAGGTCACGATGCAGCGTCGGTCCTCGGTCATCGCCCGACGGTAGTCGTCCCAGTCGGGGTGCTCGCCGCTGAGGGTGCGGTAGTAGTCGACGAGCGTGTCCATGGCATCGGGCAGCGACGTGACCTGGGCCCGGCAGTTGAGCTGGACCCAGCGCCCGAGCCACTTGTCGGGAAACACGCACAGCGACGTTTGGGGCTCCCGGCGGAGGTGGCCCACCTTGTAGGCCGTCTCCCGGGTGCTCATCACCACCCGATCGTGGACGACGCCCAGGGTCACCGGGGACAGCGCTGGCTGCCCGTTCGCTCGGGTCGTCAAGATGACGGCTCGGCTGTTGTCGCGCACGAAGTCGAGGCCCTGTTCGATGTCCATCGGTGGCACCTTAGACCCGGCTTCCCCGCAATGGCCTACCCTGCGAGCCGAGTGGGATGCTGAGGTGAACGATGTTCTGGGACCTGCTTTCCGACGACGACAAAGAGGCCATCCGGGGTGCGGGCGTCAAGACCACCTACCCGGCGGGCAACATGCTGTTCCACTACGGCGACGAGCCGACGCACGTGCTCGTATTGCTCAACGGCCTGGTGAAACTGACGCTGACCTCGGTCGACGGGCGGGAGGTCATGATCGAGCTGCGCGGCGCCGGCAACATGCTCGGCGAGCTCGGACCGATCGACTCGCTGCCCCGATCGACCTCGGTGATGGTCATCGAGGACGTCGAAGCGATCGTGGTGCCGACCTCGGCGTTCCGGCAGCTCCTCCTCGACCGGGGCACCCTGTCCTACGCCGTGCTGACACTCGTGGCCGAGAAGCTGCGGCAGTCGACCCAGCGCCGGCTCGAAGCCGGCGTCGGTGACGCTCACGCCCGCCTGTGCGGGCGGCTCGTCGAGCTGGCCGAGAGCGCGGAGATGGGATCCGACGGCGTCATCGAGGTCAACTCGCCCCTCACCCAGCAGGAGCTCGCTGACTGGATCGGGGTCTCCCGCGATGCGATCGTGCTGGCCCTCCGCCGGATCCGAGAGCTGGGCTGGATCGAGACGGGCCGCCGCACGATCCGGATCCACGATCTCGAAGCCCTGCGCCGAGCCGCGGTGGAGTAGTGAGACGGTCCGGTCGTAGGGGGCGGCTTTCGGGCCGTCGCTGCCAAGGCGCTCGGCCGACTCCGCCACCTCGACGCGACCGAGGTCTGATCACGGCCGCCGAACCGCGCCCGGTGGAGCCAAGGCCGGCGGCTCATGCCTCGAGACCGAACCAGGCGCTCGCGGTGGCGGCGACCGCCATGCTGCTGGCGGCCTTCGTCGGTACCGCCACCAACATCGCCGTGCCCATCCTCGAAACCGAGTTCCCGGAGGTGCCGCTGACGACGCTGTCATGGGTGGTATCGGGATTCAACGTCACCCAGGTGACGTTCATGCTGCTTGGCGGCCGGTTGGCGGATCGGATCGGCCGCCGAAGGGTGTTCCTTCAGGGCCTGGCCGTGTTCGGGGTCGGGGCCGCAGCGTCCGGGCTGGCGCCCACGATCGAGGGAGTCATCGCGGCGCGGGTGGTGCAGGGGTTCGGGGTCGCCCTGATGCTGCCCTCGTCGCTGGCGGCCGTGCTACCCGAGTTCCCGCAGCACCGGCACGGCTTGGTGGTGTCGTGGTGGTCGTCGATGGGCGTGCTCGGCGCCGCCGCTGCCCCGACCGTCGCCGCCGGTCTGCTGCAGGTGTCGAGCTGGCGGTTCGTGTTCGCCGCCACGGTTCCGATCGCGCTGCTCGGCCTCGGCGTCGGACGACTGGTGCTGGCGACCGGTCAGGTCGAGCTCGATCCCCCGCCCCTCGATCTCGTCGGCGCTGTCGCCGGCACGCTGGCTGTTGGCGGGCTGACCTTCGCCATCGTGCAGGGCCGGGCGTGGGGGTGGGTCGACGGGCGGATCGTCGCCGTCGCCGCAGTGACGATCACCAGCGCCGTGGTGTTCGTTCGCAGCTCACGACGTCATCAGGAGCCATTGTTCGATCTCTCGTTGCTGGCCATCCCGACCTTCTCGACCGTCACGGTGGCTGGTGCGCTGCTGTCGGCCTCGACGGCGGCGACGTGGTTCCTGTACCCGCTGTTCATGATCGAGGTATGGGACTACTCGGTGGTCCAGGTCGGTCTGGCGATGACACCCGGACCGGTGGTGCTGGTCGTCTGCGCCCCCCTGGCCGGGAGGCTGGTCGACCGGCGGGGCTACAAGCGTCTGATGGTGTTCGGCGCGGCGATGGCGACGGTCGGGACGGCCTGGATGGCATGGCGGCTCGCTCCCGGCGAGAGCTACGTCGTCGCCTTTCTTCCGGGCACGGTGAGCATCGGGTTGGGGATGGCGTTCATGCTCGGCCCGGCCAATGCGGCTGCACTGCGGGACATCCCCGAGCGGCAGCTCGGCGCGGCCAACGCGGCCTACAACATGACGAAGCTGGCCGGCGCAGCGCTCGGAATCGCGGTCACGGCGGCGATCATCGGCGACACGGCGGCCGGCAGCAGAGTCGACGCCTTCAGGATCAGCTGGGTCGCGGTGGCGGGGGTGATGGCACTGTCGCCGCTGCTGCTCGCGGTCCGCTATCCCGCCGACAACCTCAGAGCAACGGCTGGAGCTGGACTCGAGCCTCCACCTCACGGCCCGGCAGCTCGACCGTCCAGTCGCCGCCTTCGACCCAGTCGGCGGTGACCGGTTCACCTCGGCTGGCCCAGCCCATCCCGACTGCCGCCCCCACCGTGTGGCCCCACATCCCGCTGGTGACGTAGCCGACCCGCTCCCCGTCGCGGCACAGGGGCTCGTGGTGGTGGAGCAGGGCACGGTCGTCGGGAACGGCGATCTGGACGAGACGGCGGGTGGCGCCGGCCACCCGCTCGGCCTCGACGGCCGATCGTCCGATGAAGTCGACCGGCTTCTCCCAGGCGACGGCGAAGGAAAGTCCGGCCTGCACCGGGTTGTCGTCGGGCGTGATGTCGTGGCCCCAGTGCCGGAACCCTTTTTCGATCCGCAGCGAGTCGAGGGCGTGGTAGCCACACAGCACCAAGGCGGTCTCCGTTGCGGTCCCGGCCTCGACCAACAGGTCGAAGACGTAGACCGCGAACTCCGACGGCACGAACAGCTCCCAGCCGAGCTCACCGACATAGCTGATCCGGTTGGCCCGGACGATGGCCGCTCCGAGCTCGATCTCCCGGTGGGTGCCGAACCCGAAGCCCGCCTCGGACAGGTCGGCTGCGGTCAGCGGCTCAAGCACCTCCCGAGAGCGGGGCCCCATCACGGCGAGCACCGCCCAGCCCGAGGTGATGTCGGTCACGGTGGCGGCCGCGCCTCCGGGGTGGGTGGCCAGGGCCCAATCGAGCCGAGCCCGGTCTCGGGTGCGGGTGGCGGTCGCGCCGATGACCCAGAACTCGTCGTCGGCCAGGCGGCTGATCGTGAGGTCGGCCTCGATGCCTCCGGTGTCATTGAGCCACTGGGTGTACACCGATCGGCCGGTCTCGCCGGCGACCGCCCCGGCCGAGAGCCGGTCGAGCACGGCAGCTGCGTCGGGGCCCTGCACGCTGAACTTGGTGAACGACGACAGGTCGAACAGCCCAGTTCCTTGCCGCACGGCGGCGTGCTCGACGGCGGTGGCGGGGTGCCAGTTCTGGCGACCCCACGAGTACTCGTGGCAAGGCTCGACGCCCAGGTCGGGGTTGGCGTAGAACATCGGCCGCTCCCAGCCGGCGAGGCTGCCGAAGCATGCGCCCCGCTCGGCCAGCCGGTGGTGGAGGGGAGAGCGACGAACCGAACGGGCGGTCTCGTACTGGTAGTGAGGCCAATGTGGAGCGTAGAGCAGGCCCAGCCCTTCGACGGTGCGTTCCCGGAGGTAGCGCTCGGTGGCCTGGAACGGCTCGAAGCGCCGGATGTCGACATCCGACAGGTCCAGCGGCGGGCGTCCGTCGACGATCCAGTGGGCGAGGGCCATCCCCGCTCCACCGGCCGACTGGATCCCGATCGAGTTGAACCCGGCGGCGACGAACAGGCCGGGCAGCGAGGGGACCTCACCGAGGATGTAGGAGTCGTCGGGGGTGAAGCTCTCCGGCCCCCCGAACACCAGCCGGAGCCCGGCGTCGGCGAGCGCCGGGATCCGGTCGAGGGCGGCCGGCAGCCACCGGCCGAGGTGCTCGGGATCGGGATCGAAGGTGATGAACGACCGGTCGGTCGGTGGCGCCCCGGTTTCGGGCCACGGGATCGCCTCGGGCTCGAACAGGCCGACGAGCATCGACCCACCGGCCTCGGGCTTGAGGTACGACCAGCGGTCGAGATCCCGCAGGACCGGCCAGCGGGGGTCACAGCCCTCGACCGGCTCGGTCACGACGTAGTAGTGCTCGGCGGCCTGGAGCGGCACCGCAACACCGGCGCCGGCGGCGAGTGCTCGGGTCCAGAGGCCGGCGGTGAGGACGACCGTCTCGGCCTCGATCGTCTCACCGTTGTCGAGAACGACGCCCGAACAGCGACCGTCAGCGACGGCGAGGGTCTCGACCCCGACGCCTTCGATCAGGCGGGCACCACCGGCCCGGGCTCCCTTGGCCAGTGCCATCGTCAAGTCGGCCGGGGCGACCACGCTGTCGTGGGGCAGCCAGATCCCGCCGACGAGGTCGGTCGTTTCGCACAGCGGGAAGCGATCGCCGATCTCCCCGGGGCCGATCTCCTCGGCCTCGACCTCGAGGTGGCGGGCCATGGCCGCCGTGCGTCGTAGCTCCTCCCAGCGCGACCCCGTTGCCGCCAGGGAGATGGCGCCCGAGGTCCGGAATCCGGTCGCCTGGCCGGTCTCGGCCTCGAGGTCGCGATAGAGCTGGATGCTGTAGCGAGCCAGGCGGGTGAGGTTCTCGGTCGCTCGAAGCTGGCCGACCAGTCCGGCGGCGTGCCAGGTCGTCCCGCTGGTCAACTGATGCCGCTCGAGCACGACGACGTCGGACAGCCCGACCTTGGTCAGGTTGTAGGCGAGCGCGCACCCCATGATGCCGCCACCGACGATGACGACCTGGGACCGCTCGGACACGGCCGTGCTCATGCAACCATCTTGTAGCCGAGGCCCCTGATGGTCACGATCAGCCGGGGGTGCGCGGGGTCGGCCTCGAGCTTGGATCGGAGGCGCTTGATGTGCACGTCGAGGGTCTTGGTATCGCCCACGTAGTCGTAGCCCCAGACCCGGTTGATGAGGTCGTCGCGGGTGACCACGTAGCCGGCGTTGCGCATCAGCTCGGCCAGCACCTGGAACTCCTTGAGCGGCAGATCGAGGAGCGCCCCGTCAGCGTGGACCTCGTGGCGCTCCCGGTCGAGGCGGACCCGACCGACGACGAGATCGGGCTCGTTGTCGGGGCCGATGTCGTGGCTGCTTCGTCGGAGCACTGTCCTCATCCGAGCGACGAGCTCCCGCAGCCGGTAGGGCTTCGTGATGTAGTCGTCGGCCCCGACCTCGAGGGCGACAACGGCATCGATCTCCTCGCCTCGGGCCGACACCATGATGACGGGCGTCTCCGCGCTCGCTCGGATCTCGCGGCACACGTCGATCCCCGACATCCGAGGGAGCATGACGTCGAGCAGGACGAGATCGGGATGCAAGCCGGCAAACAGCTCCAGGGCTTCCTCCCCGTTGCGGGCGGTGTGAACGACGAAACCCTCCCGTGCGAGAGCCTGGGTCAAGCCCTCCCGGAAGGCCTCCTCGTCGTCGACGACCAGCACCGTTGTCTGGCTCATGCGTTCAGTCGGCGGGGAGAGGGAGTTGCAGGGAGAACGACGAGCCGGCTCCGACCTTGGAATCGACGACGACCCGGCCGCCGTGGTTGTCGGCCACATGGCGCACGATGGCCAGGCCGAGCCCGGTACCGCCGGTGTCTCGGCTCCGGGCCCGGTCGACCCGGTAGAATCGCTCGAAGATCCGCTCCAGCTCGGGCCGGGGGATCCCGATACCGGTGTCGGTGACCGTGATCTCGGCGCCGTCGACGAGACGGTCCACCGCGATCGTCACCTGGCTGCCAGACTCCGAGTACCGGACGGCGTTGTCGATCAGGTTGACGACCGCCCGCACCAACTGGCGCCGCTCACCCTCGAGCTCGATACCGCTCGGCACACCGACCACCGCCAGCGACACGCCGTGAGCGTCGGCCAGACCTCGGACAACGTCGACCGACTCGTGGACGACGTCGTCGATCCGCACCGGTTCGGCCTCCGGATCGTGTTCCTCCAGCCGCGAGAGCTCGAGGAGATCGTCGATGATGTCGCCAACCCGCTTGACCTCTCTGGAGAGGTGCCGGGTCAGCCGGTCCCGGTCGGCTTCGGGGCCGGCGTCGGCGTCGGCGAGGGTCTCGGCGAGGAGAGCGATGGCGCCGATCGGGGTCTTGAGCTCGTGACTGACGTTGGCGACGAAGGCGCGGCGGGTGGCGTCGATACGCCGCTCCTCGGCGATCGTGTCGATCACGGCCAGTCCCCGGCTGAGGGCGACCTCTTGATCTGCATCGACGCCGATGCCGGCGTGGCTGGCGCGGTCGGCCGCGGTCGTGTGGTCGGCGGCTCGCGCTCTGGCCCGGTCGGCGCCGGCTCGTTCCGGAGTCCAGCCGTCGACGATGTAGCGAATACGCTCGCCCATGTTCTCGGCGTGATCGCCGATCCGCTCGTAGAACCGACCGATCAGGGCCAGCTGCAGCGACTGCTGGGGCACGAGGTCGCCGTGGGTTGCGCCGCGGATGACCGCCTGGATGAAGTCGCGGTGGAGGTCGTCGAGCACGTCGTCGAGCTCGTCGATCGACGCCGCCAGCTCGGCGTCGAGGTTGCGGTAGGCGATTCCCGACTGCTCGAACAGGTACCGGGCCTCGTGGCCCATCTGGACGATCAGCTCCCGGATGCGGTCGTCGGCCTTGGAGCCCTGCAAGCGACCGACCGCCTTGGCGATGTTGGTCGCCAGGTCCCCGCTGCGCTCGATGTCGCTGTTCATGTGTAGGGCGGCGACGATGGCCCTCAGGTCGCTGGCGACGGGTTGTTCCCGGATGAGGGTGTCGATGCAGGTCTCCTCGACCTCCTGTGACATGAGGTCGAGCTCGTCGTCGCCGATGATCAGCGCGTCGGCCTTGGCCACGTCTCGCTCCAGGAGTGCTTCGGTGACTTCCTCGACACGGGCGGCCACGAGGTCGATCATCGCCGACAGATCCCACCGAATCTGTCGGAGCCGTTCGTCGAGCTGGCTGCGGGTCGTGGTCATGTCAGCCGAATCGTCCTGTGACGTAGGCCTCCGTGCGCCCGTCGGAGGGAGTCGCGAAGATCGCGGCGGTGTCGTCGAACTCGATCAGCTTGCCTCGACGCTGGCCGGTCGCGTCGTCGGCCTCGACCGTGAAGAACGCCGTTCGGTCGCTCACCCGGGCCGCCTGCTGCATGTTGTGGGTGACGATGATGATCGTGTACCGGGCCTTCATCTCCGTCATCAGCTCCTCGATCAAGCCGGTCGCGATCGGGTCGAGCGCCGAGCACGGCTCATCCATCAACAGTACGTCAGGATCGACCGCAACAGCCCGGGCGATGCACAGCCGCTGTTGCTGGCCGCCGGAGAGCCCGAGTGCCGAGCTCGACAAGCGATCGCTGACCTCGCCCCACAGCCCGGCCCGCCGCAGCGACGACTCGACGAGTTCATCCAGCTCGGAGCGGCGGCCGAGCAGGCGGGGCCCGTAGGCCACGTTGTCGTAGATCGACTTTGGAAACGGATTCGGCTTCTGGAACACCATGCCTATGCGGCGGCGGACCGCGACGGGGTCGATCGAGGGGTCGTAGAGATCGACGCCGTGGTAGAGGAGGGTGCCCTCGACCCGGGCGCTTTCGATCAGGTCGTTCATGCGGTTGAAGCAGCGGAGCAGGCTGGACTTGCCACAGCCCGACGGGCCGATGAACGCGGTGATCTCCTCGGGAGCGATGTCGAGCGACACGTCGTACAGGGCCCGCAGGGTGCCGTAGTACACGTTGAGATCCCGAACGGTGAAGACCGGAGCTCCCACCGCGGGCCGATCTTCGGCTGGTCCGACCACCTCGGCATCGTAGTGGCCGCAGGTGTGGGTCGACCCGTTCGAGCCGATGGAGACCGCCGGGTAGTGTCGAACCCCATGGAACTCAATGACAGAGTGGCCGTCATCACCGGAGGCAGCGGCGGCATCGGCCGGGCAATGGGGAAAGCGTTCCTCGACGAAGGGGCCCGGACGGTCGTGCTCGCCGATCTCGATCCGACCGGGGTGGCTCGAGCGGCCGACGAGCTGGGGTGCGTCGGCCGGGCGTGCGACGTAACGGACGAGAGCGACGTGCAGGCACTGGTCGAGGCGACCCTCGACTCGTACGGTCCGATCGACCTGTTCGCCAGCAACGCTGGAGCCGGAGCCGAGGGGGTGCTGACCGACGCCGCCAACGACCAGTGGCAGTTCCAGTGGGACCTCCACGTGATGGCCCACTTGTACGCGGCCCGAGCGGTGCTCCCGTCGATGCTCGCGAGAGGTGAGGGCTACCTGTTGAACACCGCGTCGGCAGCCGGCTTGCTCGCCGCCATCGGCTCCGGTCCGTACACGGTCACCAAGGCGGCGGCGGTCAAGCTGGCCGAGTTCTTGGCCATAACCCACGGGGACGACGGGATCAGGGTCTCGGTGCTGTGCCCGCAGGGCGTCAACACCGCGATGGCGCCGAAGAGCCTCGGCGATGGGCAGACCGACGGGATCATCGAGCCCGACGCCCTGGCCCGGGTCGTGGTCGACGCCGTCCGGGAGGAGCGGTTCCACATCCTGCCCCATCCCGAGGTGGGCGAGTACATCAAGCGCAAGGCCGACGATCCCGACCGGTGGCTGCGAGGCATGCGCCGGCTCCGGGCGCGAACCATCGACCAGGCCGGCTGAGCGGGGGCGGTGCATGGTGGATGACATGAGCGATCACACCGAGCTGATGACCGCGTTCAAGCGGGCCTTCTCTCGGGGTGACTCTGAGGCCCTCGCCGGGCTGCTGACCGACGACTTCGAGTGGCACATGCACTGGTACCCGACCGACGCCCCACGATCGACCGGCCACGTGGTCAAGGGCGTTCAGGGGGTGGTCGACGAGGTCGCGTGGCGGGCGGCCAATTGGTCCGACGTTCGCTTCGATGCAGTGAGCGAGCGCGTCGCGGGCGACCTGGTCGTGCAGACCTTCACGATCTCTGGTGTCGATCACCACGGCAAGCGGTTCGAGACCGACGCAGTCGATCTGTACCGCCTCGTCGACGGCCGCCTGGCGTTGAAGGACACCTACTGGAAGCAACCGACCGAAGCCAGGGAGGACCGGGGATGACCAGCGGGGACCGATTGGCGGGGAAGGTCGCACTGATCACGGGCGGGGCCCGGGGTCAGGGGGCCGCCGAGGCGAAGCTGTTCGGCGGTCACGGCGCGACCGTAGTGATCACCGACGTCCTGACCGAAGAGGGCGAGCGCACCGCAGGGGAGCTCGGCTGTGAGTTCCTGCCCCACGACGTGGCTTCTGAGCAGCAGTGGAAGGAGGTCGTGGCGGAGATCACCGACCGGCACGGCAAACTCGACGTGCTGGTCAACAATGCCGGCATCCTGCATGCCGCCCGGCTCGTGAACACCAGGACCGAGGACTGGGACCGGGTGATCGCCATCAACCAGACCGGCGTGTTCCTCGGGATGCGGACCGTCGCTCCGGTGATGGTCGAGCGGGGCTCGGGCTCGATCGTGAACATCTCGTCGGTGGCCGGGCTGGAAGGGGTGTTCGGCTCGATGGCCTACACGGCCTCGAAGTTCGCCGTCCGAGGGATGACGAAGGTGGCGGCCAAGGAGCTCGGGCCGGCCGGGGTGCGGGTGAACTCGGTGCATCCCGGACTGATCGACACCGACATGACGACCGACTTTCCGAAGGAGCAGATGCTCAAGACCGTGCCGATCGGGCGGGAAGCCGACGCCTCGGAGGTGGCCAACCTGGTCCTCTTCCTGGCCAGCGACGAGGCCGGGTACTGCACCGGTCAGGAGTTCGTTGTCGACGGTGGGATGCACGGGTAGCGGCATCGATGGGCCCGAGGACGAGCTTCGCCACCGCCGACCTGGACCAGGTCGACCGCTACAAGCTGCTGACCGGGCTGGTCGTGCCGCGGCCGATCGGCTGGATCGGCACGGCCGATCCCGATGGCCGACCCAACCTCGCCCCCTATTCGTTCTTCCAGGCGGTGGCATCCAACCCACCGACGGTGCTGTTCTCCGCCGGAGTCTTCAACGGCCACGAGAAGGACAGCCTCGTCAACGCCCGGACCAGCGGCGAGTTCACGTGCAACCTGGTCGACGGCGCAACGGCGAAGGCCATGAACGCTTCCTCGGCCGAGCTCGACCGGGGTGAGAGCGAGTTCGACTTCGCCGGGCTCACCCCGGATTCGTCGATCGACATAGCGGCACCCCGTGTGGCCGAGGCCAAGGCGAGCCTCGAGTGCCGGGTGACCCAGATCATCGGGATCGGGGAGCCGCCGACGACCAACGCCGTCGTGTTCGGGGAAGTCGTGCGGTTCCACGTCGCCGACGCCGTACTCGACGGGACCCGGATCGACTTCGACGCGCTCGACGCCATCGGTCGCCTCGCCGGCGACGGCTACGCGACCACCCGCGACCGCTTCGACCTCCGCCGCCCCACCGTGGACTGAGCGAGTCGTTCGCCCGGCCGGGGACCGCCCGCCTCAGTGCACCCGGGCCCACAGACCGTCCCGCGGGACCGCTCACCCGATCATCTTCGAGGCCAACCGCCGGACGAGCTCGCGGGAGCGGTTTCGATTCAGACGTGCTGATCGAACAGGATCGGGTTGCCGTCCGGGTCGACGACGACGAACGAGGCCGGACCGGACGACGAGTCGCCGGTGGTGTCCTGCTCGACGGTGAGGCCGGCGGCTTCGAGGGCGGCCCGGAGGTCGCGTACGTCGGTGAAGGTTTCGGCGCTCTCACCAGGACCGTTCCAGCCGGGGTTGAACGTGAGGATGTTCTTGTCGAACATGCCTTGGAACAACCCAATCACGGTCCGACCGTTGACGAGGATCGACCAGCTCTCGCCGTCACCGCCGGTGACCTCGAAGCCGAGCTTGTCGTAGAACGCCGTCGAGGCCGCCAGGTCGGCGACGGTCAGGCTCACGGAGAACACACCTAGTTCCATGGCCGATGACCGTAGTCACCGGGGAAGGCGGCCGGACGGCCGAACCGGTGATTACTCGAGGACCCCGGCCACGGCGATCTCGGCGATCCGGTCCTCGTCATAACCGAGGATCCCCATGAGCACGTCGAAGGTGTGTTGGCCGAGGGTCGGCCCGCCCTGGGTGATCTGGGCTGGTGTGCGGGACAGCGAGAACCGGCTCCCTTCGACGTAGATCGAGCCGTGATCGGCGTGCTCGACCTCGACGAAGTGGTCGCGGTGCGCCAGCTGGGGGTCGGCGGCCAGGGCGTCGCTGCTCTGGACCCGGTGGGCGGCCACGCCGGCAGCCTGCAGCGTCGCTTCGAGCGCGCCACCGTCCTGGCCGGCCGACCAGCCAGCGATCCGGTCGTCTAGCTCGTCCTCCTTGGCTTGCCGCCCGGCGAGGTCGAGGCCGGCCAGCTCGTCGGCGAAGCCGGCGGTCGCGCAGAGCGAGCGCCACTGATCGTCATCCTCGCACACGATCGTGATCCAGGCGTCATCACCGGCGACTGGGTAGACCCCGTGGGGGGCCATCGCCGGATGACGGTTGCCCGGTCTCTCCGCTTGGCGCCCGTTGACCACGTAGTCGAGCACGGCCGGAGCGAGGAACGAGATCGACGCTTCGGCCTGCGACAGATCGATGAACTGGCCTTGGCCGGTTCGGTCACGGTGGTCGATCGCGGCCAGGATGGCGGTCGACAGGAACCGGGGGGAGATGTAGTCGGTATAGGCCCCGAAGCAGCCGGCCGGGTCGCGATCGGGCCAACCGGTCAGATCGTAGAAGCCCGACAGCGACGCCCCCATCGTGCCGAACCCGGCCAGGCTCGACAGCGGGCCACTCTGCCCGAAGAGGCAGCTGCTGGCCACGATGATGTCGGGCTTGACCGCTGCTAGGTCCTCGTAGTTGAGGCCCCAGCTCCTCATCGCCTTGGGCGAGAACGACTCGCACACGACGTCGGCCCAGCGCACCAGGTCGAGCACCACGTCGCGGGCCTCCGGCTTCGACATGTCGAGCGTGATCCCGAGCTTGCCAGCATTCATGTTCTGGTAGAGGCCGCCGTTCTCGGCGCCTGCCTGATCGTTGAGGAACGGCTGGATCGTCCGGGCAGCCTCGATCTTGTTCGCCGACTCGACCCGGATCACCTGGGCACCGTTGTCGGCCAGTACCCGAGTGGCGGCCGGTCCGGCCATGACCCACATGAAATCGAGGATCTTCAGCCCCGCCAGCGCCCCCGTCTGCTCGCCTCGCTCATCGTCAGGAGTCGGTTGCGCCGGTCGAACCGGGGTCCGTTGCTCGGCCAGCACCGCCTCGGTGTCGGCTCCGAGGGCCGGCGGCGGGCTGGTGAGTTGCATCGGGGTCTCGGAGAACCTGGCGAACGGACCGGGGAACTTGACCGAACGGCCGAGGGCCGGGACCTCGATGTGCCGCCAGAACTCACGGGCCTCGTACTGCTCCGACTCGACGACGTCGCCGACGGTCGAGATCGGCACGATCAACAGCTTCCGGTCGAGCGCAGCCTGCAGCAGCTCGGCCTTGGTCTTGGTAGCGGTGAACTCGGCGGCGACATCCTGGATCCGGTCGTACTCGCCGGGATCGATCCTGCCGCTCTGGACGCCCTCGACGAAGTTGAGCCAGTCGATCTCGAGGTCGGAGTCCGCGCACATTCCCTCTTCGTGGATCCACTCGAAGAGTCGGGCGCCGAAGGGGCCGATCGCCTCGCCGAACAAGATCGTGGCCGAGACGTAGCCGTCGGCGGCGGGCGAGCGGAGGCGGATCTTGAACGGACCGAGCTTCGCCCCGCCGCTCATCCTCGTTCCCTCCGGGCTGTTGTACAGGTGCGAGAGCGAGGTGGACTGGGTGGCCTGGAGGATCGCCTGCTGGGCGGAGACGTCGACGTGCTGACCGAGGCCCGAGCGGTTGCGATCGTAGAGCGCGATCATCGTGGCCGCCGCCGCTTCGGCCGAGGCATGGAGGAAGGCCTGGTCGAGGGGGATCCTCACCGGGGGCCGGTCGTCGTCGCCCATCAGCTTGAGCTGCATCCCCGCTCCGACGATCGACAGATCGGTCGCCCGCCAGTTCGCCTTGGGCCCGGTCTGCCCGAAGGCGCTGATCGACGTGTACACGAGCGATGGGTTCTCACCGAGCAGGTCGTCGGCCCCGAGCCCCCGGGCCGCCATGACCCCGGGGTCGTCGGACTCGATGAGCACGTCGGCAGAGCGGGCGAGCTCCTTCAACGTGGCCTGACCGGCGGGGTCATCGAGATCGAGCGTAACGCTTCGCTTCCCCCGGTTGTACGACCAGAACCACAGCGAGTGATCGGGGTCGTGCTCGCGTCCTTCGGTGAACGGCCCGATGGTCCGGGCTCGGGACCCGCTCGGTGGCTCGACGAGCACCACCTCAGCACCCAGGTCGGCCAGCATCTGGCCGGCCAGCTGGCCTCGATCGTTGGACAGATCCAGTACTCGGTACGACGACAACACGGTTGGCAAACCCCTAATGATGAGCCGGCGGAGGGACAGCCGGCGGCCGGAGAACCGGCTTGCAGTATGACCGCTCGGAGGGAGCCGAATCCACTGGCCTTTGGCCAGGGGCCAGTCCCGCCATGTCGGCCTTGGCCGTAGGTCGGCACAAACCGACGAGCTCGTTCTGACAGGGACCGGGGTTGTCGCCCATGATGGACCCCGCTGCGACCAGCCGCTCGACACGTGCCACTCGGCGAAAGGGAGGAACCCATGGAGTACTGCAAGGTCGACAAGTCCGATCACATCATGACCGTGACCCTCGATCGGCCGGAGCGCCTCAATGCCCTCCATCCGCCGGCCAACGTCGAGCTCGGTGAGGTGTTCGACGAGTTCGCCGAAGACGACGACATGTGGGTCGCCATCATCACCGGCGAGGGACGGGGTTTCTCGGCGGGCAATGACCTCCGCTACCAGGCCGAGGGAGGCGAGCGGGTTCCGACCCCGCGTGGCTTCGGCGGTCTGACGTCACGGTTCGACCTGACGAAGCCGGTCATCGCTGCCGTGAACGGCGTGGCGATGGGCGGCGGCTTCGAGATCGCGCTCGCGTGCGACATCATCCTCGCATCCGAGGACGCCAAGTTCGCGCTACCGGAGCCAAAGGTCGGCCTCGCGGCGCTAGCCGGTGGTCTCCAGCGACTCCCTCGCCAGATCGGCTCCAAGCGGGCGCTGAGCATGATTCTCACTGGGCGACACGTGTCGGCGGCCGAGGGCTACGACCTCGGCTTCGTGAGCGCCGTCGTACCAGCCGACGAACTGATGGCGACGGCGAAGGACTGGGCCGACCAGGTGTGCGCCTGTGCCCCGCTGTCGATCAGGGCCAGCAAGGACGTCGTCCACCGCAGCCTCGACATGGCGTCGCTCGAGGAGTCGATGGCGTTCCGCTACGACTCGGTTCGGGCGATGAACCAGAGCGAGGACTTCATCGAGGGCCCGAAGGCCTTCGCCGAGAAGCGGGAGCCGAACTGGAAGGGTCGTTAGGCGTCCGGTCCAGGCGATCATCGGCCGGTGTCGAAGATCGCCCCGCCGAGCCGTGGTGGTCGAGAGTTGCCACTTGCCCGCTCCGTCCCCGGGGCGGGCGGTCAGCGGGGCCAGGCGAGCGGGAAGTAAGGGTGGTCGAGCTCGGCTCCCTCGGCCAGCTCCTGGCTGAGGCCGGGAAACTCGGGCGAGGTCTTCCAGGGCCGCTGCGTATAGCGGGCATCGGCGCTCAGGTACCGCAGCGACAGCACCCTGCGCCGGTGGTCGAACGGGAAGCCGGGGGCCGAGTGGACGGTGGCGAAATCGAAGAAGATCACATCACCCACGTCGAGGTCCCAGCGCCGAATGTCGTACCTGGACCGGTCGGCGTCGATGTCGGGGATCTCGGCGAGCGTGCCTTCGGGGAACCACTTGGCCTCGCGGTCGAGGAACGAGCGGGGGAGGCGCCACGGGCCGAGGTGGGAGCCGGCCCAGAACTCGGGCGATCCGTCCTTGGGAACCGGATCGATCGGGATCCAGGCGCTGATGCCACGCCCGTGCACGTTGTAGTACGGCTGGTCCTGGTGCCAGGGGGTCGGGGCCTTGGTCTGCGGCTCCTTGACCAGGATGTGGTCGTGATAGAAACGGGCCGTCGGCGAGTCCATCAGCTCCGCCGCCACCCGTGGCACGCCGGAGCGGAGCGCCACCTTGCCGATCTCGTCGATCTCCGCCCAGCGGCAGAAGTCCTCGACGAACTGACCGGGATCGTCAGGCCCGCTCGCCACGATCGATGCTGGACTGTGGTCGGCCAGCACCTTGCCGATCCCCACTGTGATCAGCTCGATCTCGCTCGGGGTCATCAGACCCCGGACGACAACAACACCGTCTCGTGCGTAAGCCGAGACTGCATCATCGGAGACCATCAGTACGTTCTACCTCGCACCAGCCATCCCCGGGCTCTCCGCGCCGAGACTCATCAACCTGCAATACAACCGCCTGCGACCACTCGCTCCGGCCGGCCGTGACGTGCGGTTCGAGACCCTAGGTCTCGTACCGACGGCGCGCCTGCAGCGGAGTCGAAAAGACGTCATCTCGACACGTTCTCGGCGATGAGGTGATGGGCGGGGTGACGTGTCCGAGCGAGGGCGTTGGCGGACATCGCAATCTAGTCCATCAGTCTCCGTCGTCATCCGACAAACTGGACGGGGTGAAACTCCTCTCGCTCGCCGATCTCGACGGTCGCTGGCTCGACGTCGAGTCAGCGCTCGACGCCACCGTCGACGTCGACCCGTGGTGCTCGGGTCCGGACTGGGTGATCCCGGTGCACCAAGGGTTCGGGTCGGGAGCCGAGGCCCTCCTCCTCGAGACCGACGGTCCTCCCAGCTCGGGCTACGCGTTGCTGGCCCGGTACCGCCTGGCCGATGGGCGGTCGATGATCGCCGGTCTGGATCCACTGTGGGGCTTCGCCTCGCCGCTGCTCGGAGCCGACGTCGAATCGACCACCGAGCAGCTAAGCGGCCACCTGGTGACGGACGGCGGGTGGGACGTGCTCGTGCTCCCGGGCATGCCTTCGCCGGAGGGGCCATCGTCGTTCACGGCCCGGGTCGTGCGTGGTCTGGCCGACCTCGGGACGGTGCGCGCCGGCGAGGGCATCACCCGGCAGCTCGCCGATCTCAGCGGTGGCTACGATGCATGGCTCGACCGGCGAGCATCGCGGTTCCGGCGGAACCTCCGCAAGGCCACCGAGCGAGCGCGGGAGGCGGGCGTTTCGTTCGTCGACCTCTCCACCGAGGTCGACGTCTTCGACCGCTTGCTCGAGATCGAGCGTCGGTCGTGGAAGGGGGCGGATGCGAGCGGGATCACCTCGTCGGACATGGGCGCGACCTATCGGGCGATGGTCGATCGACTTCGGGCTCGCGACCGGCTCCGGATCCACGTCGCCCGCCGGCAGAACGCCGACATCGGCTACATCTTGGGCGGCGTGCGGGCCGGAAGGTACCGCGGGCTCCAGCTGAGCTACACGACCGATGCCGCCGAGCTCTCGGTCGGGCACCTCCTGCAGGACCATCAGATCCGGTTGCTGTGCGCAACCGGCGAGGCGGACACGTACGACCTCGGGATGGATCTCGACTACAAGCGCCGCTGGGCCGACCGGGCCGAGACGTCGTTCACGATCATGATCGACCGCAATGGCGCAGACGGTGCCGCCGGTCGATGACCGGCCGTTAGGTTGGGGTTCATGATCGACATCGGACAGGTCGGGATCTGGCAGGGTGTCCTCGACAGCCATCCGGCAGGCCGGGTGCGGGACGTGGTGGCCGAGCTGGAAAACCAAGGGTGGCCGACGCTGTGGATCCCCGAGACGGTGTCTCGGGACCCGTTCGTGGCGGCGGCGATCATGCTGGAGGCCACCGATCGGCTGAAGATCGCGACGGGGATCGCCTCGATCTGGGCTCGGGACGCAATGACGACGAGCAACGCCTCGCTCACCCTCAACGAGGCCTATGACGGGCGGTTCCTGCTCGGTCTCGGGGTGAGCCACCACACCCTCACCGAATGGGTCCGCAAACACGACTACTCGAAGCCGCTCACCACGATGCGCCAGTATCTCGAACGGATGGATGCGTCGATGTTCAAGGGGGTCGAGCCGGCCGAGCCACCGAACCGGGTGCTGGCCGCCCTGGGACCGAAGATGCTGGCGCTCTCGGCCGAGCTGGCCGACGGGGCCCACCCGTACTTCGTGCCCGTCGAGCACACGGCCATCGCCCGGGAGGCGATCGGGCCCGAGAAGCTGCTGGCCGTCGAGCAGATGGTCATACTCGAGGCCGACGCCACCCGAGCCCGGGAGATCGCCCGCAAGCACATGGGGATCTACCTCGGCCTGCCGAACTACGCCAACAACCTGATACGGCTCGGGTTCAGCGAAGGCGACGTCGCCGATGCGTCCGACTCGGTGGTCGATGCGATCGTGGCCTGGGGCAGCGTCGATGACATCGTGGACCGGGTGCAGGCCCACCGCGACGCCGGAGCCGACCACGTCTGCGTCCAGGTGCTCGTCGAGGAAGCCGGCGCGGTCCCGTCCGACGAGTGGCGGCTGCTCGGCGAGGCGCTCCTGTGACGATCGACGCCGCGACGATCACGTGGCTGGTGCTCGGCGCACTGCTGCTCGGTGCCCTCGCAGTCGTGATCGACCGGGTCAACTTCCCGCAGAAGCCGTTCCGGCCCAAGCGGATCGAGACGAGCGGTGAAGGGGCGGCCCGGGACCGAACCGGAGCCCACATCCTCGACGAGCTCGAAGGGCTCGGACCCGACGCCGACATCGACGGAGATCCGGACCGTTGACCGTGCCCGCGGCGGCCGGGTCGGGGGTCTGGTCGCGTCTGAAGCAGATCCCGGGCCGTCTCCGGGCCCACAACGTGGCGGTCACCGCAGCCGGGATCGCCTTCTTCGGGCTGCTCGCCCTCGTGCCGACACTCATCGCCCTGGTTTCGATCTACGGCCTGGTCAACCAGGGCAACGACGAGGAGATCAGGCAGCAGATCGAGGACGCGGCCGGCTCGTTGGACACCTCGACCAAGGAGTTCGTCGAAGACCAGCTGCTCGGGATCACCACGACCGACGGCAACCTCGTCGCCTTGGTCGTCGGGATCGTGCTCGCGCTGTACTCGGCGTCAGGGGCGGTGCAGAAGCTCATGAACACGGTGTCGATCGCCTACGACGCCGAAGAGACCCGTCCCGGGTGGAAGCTCCGACTCCTCGCCTACGGCCTGACTCTCTTCTCCACCCTCGGGGTGGCGCTCATGGTCACCGTGGTGGGGATCATTCCCGCCGTCCTTGCTTCCACCGATCTCGGCGGCGCCGCCGAGGCCACGATCCGCATCCTCCAGCTCCCCGCCTTCGCCCTACTGTTCATCTTCGGGCTGACAGTCATCTACCGGTACGGACCCGACCGATCGCCTCGCAGCCCGTGGCTCAACCCGGGAGCGCCGATCGCGGCCGGCCTCTGGGTGCTGATCGCCGTGCTGTTCAGCGTCTACTCCTCCAGCATCGGAGCGATGCCCGCCTCGTACGGTCTGTTGGGCACGGTCGCTGCGCTGATGATCTTCCTGCAGCTCACCGCTGTCGCGGTCATCGTGGGCGCCGAGTACAACGCGTTGGCAGAAGCCAACGCCGAGCGGATGGTCGAGGCCGACGTGCCCGGGGCGGCCACCGAGCCCCTCAGCTTCGGCAAGGCGCTGGTCGGGCTGGCCGCGCTGTTCGTGCTCGGGCAGGGCAAGTAAGGCCCCGCCTTCTACGGCGTCACCCGTCGCTGGCGGCAGGCTCGGATGCCTCCTCGGCGTCTGGCTCCGCCGGTTCGGGCAGGGGGGCCGGAGCTCCTTCGGCCGTCGAGACGGCGAGGTCGACGTCGATCTCCTCGCTGCGGTCTTCGGCACAAGCGAGAATGGAGGCGCACAGTCCACCGACGTCGGGGGCCGAGAGGACGCGACCCGGGTCGAGCCCGTGGGGCTGGTAGGCGAGGGTGGCGACGCCGACGATCTTGCCGGAGCCTGTCAACAGCGGACCACCGACGAAGAGCGCGCCGACGGGAGCGGTGTGCTGCAACCCGCTCTGCGACTGGTCGAGGACCACGCCAGGTGAGGCGGTTGCGCCCTGACCGCCGACGCCGCTGAGGGCGAAGGCTCGGGCCCCGATCGAGGCGACCTGCTCACGGCCGGACGCCAGCTCGAGAGGCGGGATCTCGGCATCGACGACCACGACGGCGAGGTCGTGCTCCTCGCTCCAGGTCCAGAGCTGGGCGGTCAACCGCTCGTCGGCCTTGACCAGTTCGATGGCGGGGTTGGGGGCGGTGACCGAGGCCACGATCAGCGAGTAGCTGGTCACGAAGGCCGTGCCCCCCTGGTGGGGGGCCACGGCGAAGGCGGCACCGTTGATGGGGTTTCCCGCCTCGTCGCGGGTCTGGAGGTGCCAGACGGATCCGCCGGCGGTAGCGGGGAGCCCGACCACCCCGTTCGCGTCGTCGACGTAGTCGCCGAGCGGGGAGAGCTCCTGACGGATGTCATCGACGGCCTCCATGCGCAACGTGTCGATCGCTCCGGTGGCATCGCTGAACTGCTGGTCGAAGCCCTCGACGAATCGAGCGACGGTCTCCTCGTTGGTGGCCAGCCGCTCGTCGTAGTAGGCGTAAAACGCCGCGCCGCTGAACGCGGCGCCTAGCCCGAAGACGAGCATGGTGAACGAGATCCCGATCACGGTCCGGGGTAGGACGCGGTGGCGGAGCTTCGGTCGGCCCGGGCTGAGGGGAACGAATCCCCGCCGCTCCCATCGGCGGAGCAGCAGACCGCGGCCGACACGGTTCGTCGGGGCGACGAACGGTGCGACCCCGCCGAGCTGGCGACGTCGGAACCGGTCGAGGAACGACCGGGGCGGCACCGGCGCCGGCCGGGGACCCGGAGCCGGAGCGGTAGCCGTCCCGGTCGCCGATTCCGGTGACCGGGAATCGGCCCGGCGACGGCTCGAGCCCGGTGATGGTGTCGTCGACCTCCTTGCCGTCCCCCGGTCGGAGGTCCGGGTCTTGGCCGACCGGGTCTTCGCCGAGTTCGAAGCCGCAGTCGACGAGCCGGCCTTGGCCGACCGGGTCTTGGCCGACCGGGTCTTCGCCGACTGGGTGCTTGCCGAGTTGGAGGCAGAGGCCGACGGACGGCGGGTGGTGCGCTTGGTGGCGGGAGGGGTGGGGGATGGCATCGTCTACTCCGATGGCGAGGACGGGGTCGGGGTCGCGGGGGTGGCGGTCGCTGGGGGCGCCTCGGCCCCCGTCGGTGCCTCAACGGGCTCAGGGGTGGTCGTCGTGGTCGGCTGCTCGGGCGGGGGCACATGGGGGACCGATGGCACGCCGTAGTGTTCGCAGTCGACGCCGCCGCAGTTCGGGGCCAGCTCGGCGACCGGCCGCTGGGATCGTGCGGTCGTCTCTTCCTGGGGCCGGATGTAGACCACCTCCTCCGCCGTCTCCGCCAGGGGCACGATCTCCGACGGCACCGGAAAGGCGGTCGGCTCGGTGCCCTCGAGGGCGGCGGCCATGTACTCGCGCCAGGCGATCGCTGGATGCGAGCCGCCGGTGACTGCCCGCACGCCGTTGACTCCGCGGAGGGAGGCCAGCCGGTCGGCGTGGCCCATCCATACGGCGGTGGCCAGCTCCGGGGTGTAACCGACGAACCATGCGGCGCGGTAGTTCTGGGCCGTGCCCGTCTTGCCGGCCACCGGCCGGTCGAGCTGGGCCCGCTTGCCGGTGCCGGCGGCGACGACGTTGACCAGCACATCGGTCACGTTGTCGGCGACGATCGGGTCGAGGACGGGGGTGCCGGTCCTGGCCCGGTTGTCGACGAGCACGTTGCCGTCGCCGTCGATGACCCGGACGATGCCGGTCGGCTCTTGCCGGGTCCCGCTGTTGGCGAACGTGCCGTACGCAGACGCCATCTCCAGCGGCGAGGTCTCGGCGGCCCCGAGCGAGAGCGAGGCCCCGTACTGGCCGTTGGGGTCCAATCGCTCCAGGCCGAGGTCACGGGCGAGCTCGACGGTGTCAGGGATCGTCACGTCGAGCACCAATTGGGCGAAGACGGTGTTGACCGACGCCGTCATCGCCTGGCGGAGGGTGATGTCGCCCCGGCTCGAGAAGTCGTAGTTCGAGATCGTGCACTGGTCGCCGTGGCAGTTGGGGGCGGACCACTGGGCTGGAGCGGGATACGTCGTCTCCGGGCCCGTGCCCATGTTGAACGCGGCGGCCAAAACGATCGGCTTGAACGAGCTGCCGGGCTGGAATCCGGTCGACCCGCCGGTGGCCAGGTTGACCTGGCTGAAGGCGTAGTCGCGGCCGCCGACCATGGCGACGACATGACCGGTCGCCGGCTCGAGCGAGACGAGCGACATCTCGATCGGGTACTCGGTGTTCTCCAGCCTTGCCGCCACGGCGGACTCGGCTTCGGCCTGGCGCTCGGGGTCGATCGAGGTCTCGATCGTCAACCCGCCGTGGTACAGGAGATCGGGCCCGAACCGTGCGAGGAGGTCCTGCTCGACCCAGTCGACGAAGAACGGATGATCGGTGGCCCCGTTCGGCGGCCGGGGGACGAGCACGGTCACCGAGCCGTCGGGGCGGTTGCCGCTCTCGGCGAACCACAGGGTGCGGACGAGCTCCCGTTCGAGGTCGGCGCGGGTCAGATAGCCCTGGTCGGCCATCGCCTGGAGCACGAGACGGCGGCGGCGCTCGGCCGCCTCGAGATCGTTGCGGGGCGAGAGCCGGGTCGGGGCTTGGACCATGCCGGCCAGGGTGGCCGCCTCGGAGATGTCGAGGTCGGAGACTTGCTTGCCGAAGTACACTTGGGCCGCGGCCCCGATGCCGTAGGCCCCGTCGCCGAAGTAGGAGCTCGTCAGATAGCCGAACAGGATCTCGTCCTTGGTCAGACGCTTCTCCAGCTCGATGGCCAGGAGTGCCTCCTCGACCTTGCGCTCCAGTGTCCGCTCCCGCGACAGGTACACGTTCTTGACGTACTGCTGGGTGATCGTCGAGCCGCCTTGGGCGACCTCGCCGAGCTCGACGTTGGTGCGGGCCGCCCGGCCGATGCCCTCCAGATCGACACCGGCGTGCTCCCAGAACCGTTGGTCCTCGATGGCGACCACCGCGTCGCGGACCACGGCCGGGATCTCCGAGGGCCGGACCTCGACGGTGCGGTCGAAGCCGCGGAAGGTGGCGATCTGGCGGCCGTCGGCGTCGAGCACGATCGAGGGGACGGCCGAGATCTGGGGCCGTTGCTCGGGCAGCTCGCCGGTAGGGAGCGGGGCGTACAGCAGCGTGGCGGCGGCCGCGGCGGCCATAGCGGGCGGTACGACGATCAGCGCAACGAGGCCGGCCGCGCCCAACCTGAGCACCCCCTGCACGACGCCGGCGACACGGTCGACCAGCTCAGCCATCGTCAGTCCCAGGGGTGCCGGTCCCATCGCCGACGGGAGATACAGGGTTCGACCCGCCCCCCTCGGCCGCCGGCGGCGGAGGCGGCGGTGGGAGGGGCACGCACGACGGGAGCGGGAACGAGCGCACGTCGGCCTGGTGCTGCACGAGCGCGCTGGCCGGACCGAGCTGCTGGCAGCGGAGGGTGAATCGAGCGACGCCGTCGTGATCGGCGACCGCTACCGGAGGGCTGGCGGTGACCTGGGGGGAGGCTTGCAGCATCACGATGGCTCCGGGAAGGCCGGACACGACCGTCAGCCCGTTCTCGTCGACGGTACGGACCGTGACCGAGACGGCGATCTCGCCGGTTAGGCCGAGGTAGATGTCACCGCTGTCGAAGAGGCTCATCACCGGCTCGCTCTCCACGGCCTCGAGAGCGAGGTCGACTCGGCCCGTCTCCGCCTCGGCGAGGAAGAAGACGTGGGACCCGGACATCGTCAACCGACCATGGGCCCACGCTCGGATCCGGTAACGGCCGCCGAGCAGCCGGGCGGTGGTCCAGGTGCCGAGCGCGTCGGTGGTGACGTCCTTGGTGACCACCCCATCGACCGTGTGCCGCTCGAGGCGGACCGTAGCAAACGGGACCGGACCATCGGGGCCGGTCACCAATCCACTGAGCCGGGCGGTGCCCCCGTGGATCGGCGGTGGCGGCATCGTCGTGGTCGGGCCTGTCGGTTGCGCGTCGTCTCCCGCATCGGAGCCGGCGACGGCCCCGCTCGCGGCCGCTTCCTCCGCCTCCTGCTCGTCGAACGCTGCCTCGATGGTCTCGGCTCGGGTGTCGGGGGCCAGGGCCACCTGGTACGGGGACCCGGAGAGCGGGGTCAGGGCCACCTCGAGGTCGAGCCCGTCGAGGCGGAGGTCGGCGCTCGACCGACCCTCGCTGGCATAGGCGTCGAGCACCACATCGCGCTGGATCCACATACCGGCCAGGGCGAGGAGCATTCCGATCGCGAGGGAGGCCTTCACGACACGCACGAGGCCTCGGTCGGCCGGAACGTCGAAGAGCTGAGCCTTTCGGCCCAGCTCTCTAGTTCGGAGAAATCAGGTTGTGGCCGGGGAGCCGGCCGCGGTTGTCAGGGGCGGGTTACTCGTCGACGTCGATGAAGATGCACTCGCCGGGACACTCCTCCGCCGATTCGATCACCCGGTCGAGGCCGTCGTCCGGCACCCGGGCCATTCCCTCGGCGCCGGCGGGATTGGCGACTCCGTCGAAGAGCTTCTCGGCGCCAAAGTTCTCGGTCGCTTCCTTGACGTAGTACAGGCCATCGTCCATTCCGAAGAAGACGTCGGGCGCGATCTCAGCGCACAGCCCGTCGCCCGTGCACAGATCCTGGTCGATCCAGACCTTGACCATGATTCTTGTCTGCTCCTCGTGGTTGGGTGTGGTGCGGCTCGCTCTCGAGGCCGCGGGACGTTTCGCGGCTGTCCTGGCCGGCACCCTATGCTCTCGGAGTCTATCGGCGCCAGCATGGATTTCCGTGAGCTGGCTAACGTCGGGGCTGTGACCGCCAGGTACGAACCACCCGCTCCATCGATCGCCGACTTCCCCGCGCGCTACGCGCGCACTGGTCGCTTCTCGCTCGGCTCGCCTCGCAATCTGACGGTGACCGGGCGAGGTCGCCGGGTGCTGTTCTGCCGCTCCACCGCGGGGGACGATCCGGTGCTGTGCTTGTGGTGCTTCGACCTCGACACCGGCGAGGAGCGGCTCCTTGTCGATCCGTCCGACCTCGGCGCGGTCGACGCGGAGCTGCCGCCGGCGGAGCGGGCCCGCCGGGAGCGAGCCCGCGAGAGCGCGTCGGGCATCGTCGCCTATTCGGTCGACGCCGAGGGGACACGGTGCTGCTTCGCCCTGGCTGGAGGACTGTTCGTCGTCGACATCGCAGACGGGCGGATCGTGTCGCCGGCCACGACCGGCTCGGTGTTCGATCCGCAGCTCGACCGGCAGGGCACGGCCGTCGCCTACAGCGACAGCGGTTCGCTGCGGCTGTGCACCCTGCCCGGCGACGGCTCCTCGATCGATCGGGCGCTCCGGGCCGACGACGACCCGCTCGTGAACCACGGACGAGCCGAGTTCGTGGCCGCCGAGGAGATGCAACGTTCGCGGGGCTTCTGGTGGGCGCCGGACGGTTCGTGCCTGCTCGCCACCCGGGTCGACGAGACGCCGGTGTCGCCGTGGTGGATCGCCGACCCGGCCCATCCGGAGCGACCGC